>JAPKZJ010000046.1 GCA_026393855.1 Candidatus Aminicenantes bacterium | reverse complement strand
CGAAATCGGCCGTGATCAAGGCCGGCGTCTTCGCCGGCGGCAGGCTCCAGGGTCCGGTCAGCGAGACGCGGTTCCTGGCCCATTTGGCGCTGGGAAAGACGCCCCGACTCCAGTTCGCGTTCAAGCCCCGCTATGACGGCGGCGGGGCGCTGGGCTTGGTGGATGGGCTGCGGGGAGGAAGATCCCACACCGACGGCCGCTGGCAGGGATTTGAGGGCGACGATCTCGCCGCAGTCGTGGATCTCGGCCAAGAGCGGAATATCTCGGCCGTGACGATCGGATTTCTCCAGAATGTCCCGAGCTGGGCCTTCTTTCCCCGCTCGGTCGAAGTCGCTCTCTCGAGCGACGGCAAGGCATACCGGGCGCTCCCGGCCGCCGCAGGCTTCGAGGCAGGCGACAGCCAGACCGCCGTCCTCCTGCGCGACGTGAGGATTGACGCGGCCCGCGCCAAGGCCCGCTATATCCGGGTCACGGCCAAGTCCATCGGCCTCTGCCCGGAGGGACACGCAGGAGCCGGAAGCAAGGCTTGGCTCTTCGCCGACGAGATCATCGTCGAGTGAGGGCGACCAAAGCGTCGCCGAGCTTATTGTCGCCGGAGACTTAGGGTCCCGAAGGTATTCTTGTCGTAATTGATGCCGACCAGGAGATCGCCGTCCCGGCCGAAGGTCATGACGGTTCTCCCGCCGCCCGATTCCAGGCTAACCACGACGATGGCTTTGTCCCCCGGTTTGAAAGCCCAATCCCCGGTCAGGGCTTGACGCCGCCCGCCGGTCTGGAAGGTCAGGCGGGCGGCCCCGTTCTGGTCCAGCTGAAGCTCGACGTTGCGGTTATTGCCGATGGCCTGGTAGAGCCCGGGCAAGGCGCGGACTCCATTCGGGTTTCGGGCGACGCCGCGGTTTCCGCTCACCTGGCCTTGATCCTGCAGGCCCGCGGGAACCTGCCTGGAGAAATAAATGCGCCGAACCCGGCCGGGCGCGATCTCGTCGCCCGCCCGGAGTTGAAAGACCTTCCGAGTGGAGCTGAAGTCGGTCAGACGGCCCGAGATGACGTCGCCGCTCTTCAGGAAGACATAGTGCTCGTTGGTCTCCATCTGGTCGCGCTCTTGGGGGAAGTCCCAATTTTCGTTGACGAAATTGATCATCCAGACTTCGCGCATCTGGAACTCGCCGCTATTCGCCGTCTGCATGACCTGGCGGGTGCTCGAGATGTCGACGATGCGATCAACGATGACGTCGCCGCTACGGAAAAAGATGGCCGCCTCGCCGGCCCGGAGCTGGGCCGAGGCCGTCGAAACGGCCAAGACGAGTAGACCGGCACAGAAAAGCCACAAAATTTTCTTATTCATGGGGACCTCCCGATTCGAATAAACTTGGATTTATTATAACACAATTCGCCCGCCAGGGGTACGCGGTGGGCCGCGCGGTGGGCCGCGCCAGGGCGGCGATTGCCCCGTCGATACCGCTGTGATATAAGGGCCAAGATGTTCGCCCGGGAGGGATCCATGAAAAAAACCGCTCTGATCCTGGTCTGCCTGGCGCTGGCGCTTTCCGCTTCGGCCGCACCGAAAGTCCCTATTTCCTTCGACGATTTCCATGGCTACACGGGAACGGTCGCCTACCTCAAGCAAGTCGCGGCCGCCTTTCCCCGGCTGACCGAGCTCCTCGAGATCGGCCGCAGCACCCTCGGACGGCCGATCTATGTCCTCGTGATCAGCAACTTGGACACTGGGACGACGATCGACCGTCAGGTCGAGATTCGGCGGCCGCGAGCCCTCGAGGTCCAGACGCCGCCCCCCGCCAAGGCCTATCTAGGCAAGCCGGGCCAATGGATCGACGGCGGCACCCACGGCAACGAATATACCGGGACCGAAGTCTGCCTGTACATTATCGACAAGCTCCTCAGCGGCTACGGTGCGGCGCCCGAGATCACCGCGCTCCTGGATTCCCGGACGATCTATGTCTGCCCGATCGTCAACCCCGACGGCGTCTTCGCCAGCGTCGAGCGCGAGATCTCCCAGCGCGGCAACGGCGATTCCAGCCGGGGCCCCAACGCGCCGCGCGATCTCAACGGAGACGGGCATATCACCCAATTCCGATTCAAGGACGCCAAGGGCCTGTTCGTGCCCGACGATCTGGACGCGCGCCTGATGGTCCGGGTCGCCGCGACGGAGTCGACGGCCAAGCCCCGCTACACCATCGTAACGGAAGGGACGAAGCCGTTTGCCGGCCCCCGTTCAGCCGACGAGTCCGGCAGCGCCGGCATCGACGTCAACCGCAATTTCCCCGAAGGCTGGTGGACCGACGACGGCCTGCCGGGGGGGACCGGCGCCTATCCGACTTCCTCGCCCGAGGCCCGGGCCCTGGTCGAGTTCGCCGTCAATCACCGCAACATCCTGATGGTCCAGAACTTCCACACCTCCGGCGGGTTTACCTACCGGGTGCCGGGAACGTCCTCGGATGCCACTATGGCGCCCAAGGACGTGGCCGTCTACGACTATGTCCTGGGCAAAAAGTACTTGGAGATCCTGGGCGAGCCCCTGCCCGAGGCCTGGGCCAATCCGGACAAGCTGGCCGAGATCAAGGCCCGCATGCGGGGCTCGGTCCGAAACAAGTACGCTTTGGAGCGCGGTTACGAGATGCCCCGGACCTGGTTCATGGGCTACAATGAGGAGCGCGACCAGCGCTACGGCTTCGGCATGGTCATCGACTGGTGGTACCAGCAGTACGGGGCCTTTGCCACCTGCACCGAGCTTTGGAACCCGGCCAAGGACATCCCCGATTTCGAGAAGGTTGTCGGGCCGGCGCCGACCGCCGGCGCGGCCGCGGACCCGGCCGCCCGAGCCTGGCAGGAGCGGGCGCTCCTCAAATACCAGGACGCCAAAAGCGGCGGCAAGCTCTTCGTCGCCTGGAAGCCCTACAAGCACCCCGAATTGGGCGACGGCGAGATCGGCGGCTGGATTCCCAAGTATCGCGGCAACGCCCTGCCGGGAGCGCCGCTTCTCGACGTCTGCGAGAAGCACTGGAAGTTCGAGCTGTTTCGGGCCGGCCTCCTGCCCCAAATCGTGATCTCCCAGGCTCAGGCCAAGGTCCTGGCCTCCTCCGATAAAGGCAAGACCAAGGTCGTCGAGGTCACGGCGGTCATCGAGAATACCGGGCCGCTGGCCACTCAGGTCGCGCGCGGCGCCCAGCTCAACGGCAACCGCGAGGATGTCGTCTGGCTGATCGGCAACCGCGACAAGGTCAAGATTCTGCAGGGCGGCGCCTGGCAGAGGCTGGGCGTTCTGGACGGCACCTTGAAGCTGCCGGGCTTCGCGGCCGCACCGGCCGGTCCGCGCGGCGGAACCGCTCCGCAAATGATCCCGGCCGGGCCTGCGATGCCCGGCCAACGCGGACGGGGCGGGACGCAAACCCAAGAGCCCATCCAGACGGGCCCGCGTCGCGAAGTCCGCTGGCTGATCTCAGTCGAAGGCGACACACCGATCAAGGTCGTCGTCTCGTCCGAAAAGGGCGGCACCGCGGTCAAGGAATTGACGGTTCGTTGAGGAGAAGGCCATGACCACTCAAACCAACCATCATCGCGGCCGTGGCGCGGCGGCGCTGGGCCTGGCCGTTCTCGGCCTGGCGACGATCCTCGGCCTCCCCTCCTCTTTCGCCTCCCAGACCGCCCCGGCCAAGCTGCAGCTTTCGCCAGGAGGCTCCCACGGCGAGCTCGATTTCCCCATCTCCTGGAAGCGTTACTACGCCTACGGCGAGTGGACCAAGATCATCGCCGAGCTGCAGAAGAAATACCCTCACCTGGCCGATATTTCCTCTATCGGCAAGAGCCGGCTGGGCCGCGATCAATTCCTGCTGACGATCTCCGCCAAAGCCGCCGGCCCGGCCGACAAGAAGCCGGCCCTATGGGTCGACGGCGCCATCCACGGCAACGAGGTCAACGGCATCACCTGCTCGCTCTACCTGGCCTGGAGCCTGCTGACCCGCTACGACTACGACCCCCGCATCCACGACTTGGTCGACCGGCTGACCTTCTATATCCTGCCCGGCCTCAACGTGGACGCCAACGATTCTTACGTCGTCTTCCCCAACACCGCCAACAACCCCCGCGAGCCGTTCCGGCCCTGGGACGACGACGGGGACGGCCTGTATGACGAGGACCAGACCGAGGACGTGGACGGCGACGGCGAGCTGTCGATCATGTACGCCGAGGACCCCCAAGGCGAATTCCAGCTATCGCCGGACAAGCGCCGCTTCGTCGCCGCAGCGGACCCTCGCGAGGAAGTCCGCCGTTTCCGTCGAATCGGGACCGAGGGCTTCGACAACGACGGCGACGGGCGGATCAACGAGGACGACCTGGGCGGCCCGGATCCCAACCGCAATTTCCCCTTCGATTGGTCGCTGGCCAATGGTTACCCCTACCCGTTAAGCGAGCAGGAGACGCGCAACGTCTACGAGTTCTGGCTGGGCCACGCCAACATCTTTGCTTCGTTCCACTATCATAATACGGGCAAGCTGATCATGTTCGCCGCCCCCCAGGCGGCCCGGGCAGCCCTGGCCCCCGACCAGCAGCGGCTGCGGGCCGAACAGGTCGCCCGCCAATTGGAGGAGCTGCGCAAGACCAACCGGTACGCCCAGCTCTTCGACCGCGTCGTCGACCGGGATGTCCAGAACGACATGGCCGTGCAGACCGACATCGTGACCATGGGCGCCCGCATTCTCAAGGACTACCGGCCGACGCCCAGCGGCGCGGTCGGCCAGGCTCAGGCCAACTCCTACTTCACCCGCGGCGCCTTCGCCTATCTCATCGAGCTGTGGGGGACGCCGTTGGACGGCGACGTCAACGCCGACGGCCGGGTGGACGACGAGGAATACATGCAGTGGATCGACGTCGAGCTGGGCGGCGAGGGCTGGATCAACCCTCATCCGTTCAACCATCCCGACCTGGGTCCGATCTGGATCGGCGGCACGGCCCGCAAGCACATGACCCGGACGCCGCCGGCCCGCTACATCGAGGACGAGGCGCTGCGCAATTCCCAGTTCGCGCTTTATTGCGCCTCGCAGTTCCCTCGGGTCGCATTCGGCGACGTCGCGGTCAAGCCCGTCGCGGCCGATCTGCTTTGGGTCGAAGTCACGGTCAAAAACGATTCGGCCTACCCGACCTTCTCCGACCAATCCCTGAAGCTCAAACAGGCGGTCCCGGATCGTCTGCTCTTCGCCGGCTCGGAGAGCGTCAAGCTCATCGAGGTGCCGGCTCGGGACACCTCCCTGGGCGAAGCGGGAGCGGCGCCCGCGCACGGCGCCGGGAAGACGACCGAATTCCGGCTCCTGGCCAAAGACGCCAAGACGTTTGCCTATCTAGTCAAGTTGGACGGATCGAGCGGCTGGGCCGAATTCACCGTCGAGTCCAAAGCCGGAGGGACGGCCAAGAAACGGGTCGAGCTGAAGGCCGGCCGATGATATCGGCTCGCGGCGGAAACCTGCTATAATGCCGATCGGAAGCCGGCCCCGCCGGGCGGGACTTGGCCTGATTGAAATGATTCGCCCCAGAGGCCGAGCCGTCATCGCGAAAAGCGCCATCGCGCTCCTTGTTCTCTGCCTGCCGGGCTTCCTTGCGGCCCAGGGAGCTTCCCCCCGCGTCCGATCCGATTGGGCGGCCTCGGCGCGGGCCGAGCACCATCCCCTGACGACGCTCGAAGCCGGCGCCCCGGATGACTCGGACCTTCTTTTCCTCGACGCCGCCCTGGCCGGAAGACGGATCGTCGCCCTCGGCGAAAGCGCCCACGGCGTCGCCGAGTTCAGCCTAGTCAAAGTCCGCCTGATCAAATATCTACATGAGAAGCTGGGCTACGACGTCATCGCCTTCGAGAGCTCGATCTTCGAAGCCTGGGCGGCCGACCGGCGGGCTGCCGGCCAAGCCGCGGAAACAACGCTGCGGGACTCGCTCTTCGGCGTCTGGCACAATCGCGAAACCCTGGAGCTGTTCGAGTACCTCAGGGGGACCAAGTCGACGGACCACCCGCTCATCCTGGCCGGCTTCGACGTTCAGATCAGCTCGGCCCGCGGCGCCGCGGAAAGGCCGCGGATCCTGAGCGAAGCGATCGGGCGCGTCGATCCGGCCTACGCCGCGGAAGTCGAGCGCCGAGACGGCGAGTTCGTCGTCCGCTTCGGCGATCCCTCATGGCTCCAGGCGAACGCGGGCGCGTTCCGGACGTTTTACGCCAACCTGGCCTGGTGGCTTGGGGCCAACGCCCCGGCGCTCGCGGCCGCCCATCCGGAGTCGCCCGAGCTGCCCGCCATCCTGCGCCGGACGGCCTTGTCCATGGACGCCTTCATCCTCGAGCGGACCCGGACCGGCGCTGCGCGCACGAACGCGAGGGAAGCCGGAATGGCCGATAACGTCACCACGCTGGCCCGCGAAATCTACCCCGGCCGCAAGATCATCCTCTGGGGTCACAATGCCCACATCGGACGCTCTCCCGCCGCGGACGGCTCTTTTTCGGTTGTGCCGCTGGGCACGCGGCTGGCCCAAGCCTTCGGCGATGCGTATTACGCCATCGGCCTGTTCGCCGGCCGGGGCGAAGCCTGCGGGAACGACCGGACGCCATACGCGCTGACGCCGCCGCGCGATAATGGGCTGGAAGCCATCCTCCTGGCGGCGGGCCCCGGTGCGCTGATGGTCGATTTGGCCGGCGCCAGGCCGAACCGGCTGAACACCTGGATGTCCAGCCTGCTCCCGGCCAAGGACTGGGGCTTCCGGGACACGGCCCTCGTCCCACGCGAGCGGTTCGACGGCCTGCTTTTCATCCGCGACGTTCACCGGCCGGATTATCTCGACGCCGAATCCGAGGACGGGCGGGAAGCTCCAACCTTGCCCCAAGCCCCCGAGCTCTGATCCCCGGACGCGCCTCCCGTCACCGGCCGGACCGGAGGCTGCAAGAAGCGCCCCGAACCGCCCCTATTTTACCGACGCTTTTGAGGCGTCGTATCTCTTGATCACCTCCACGGACAGATCGACCGCCGGGCTCCAATAAGCGGCTCCGCTCTTAGCCACGTCAATGATCAGATCGTAACCGTTTTCCTTCCCGAGCTGGCCGATGATGGCTAGGAGCTCCTCCTGAAGCTTCTGGAATAATCGGTCCCGGAGCTCGTTCCAAGCGGCATAGGCGTCTTCGGCCTTTCGCTTCCGCTCGATAGTTTTCTTGTCCAGATCGGACGTCAGCTGAGCGGCCGCCACTTCGGTCAGGGTCAGCTTTTGGGCTTGGAGCTTCGTCTGGAGAGCCCGGATTTCGTCGTCCAGCCGGGCCAAGGCCGTCGTATTCTGCCGTTCGGCTTCCTGCAAACGGGCCGTCACCTTCTTCCCTTCGGATGATTTTTCGAAGACCTCCTGGGCGTTGATGCATCCCAGCTTCGTCTGAGCCGCGCCGGAGCCGGCCAAGGCGGCCACGGCCAAAGCGATCGACAGACTCCGAATTCGATTCATTTTTATCGGTCTTTCTCCCGGATCGAAATTTCCGGATCCGCGGCGCGGTCGGCTCCGCCATCCGGTCCCATTCAGTAGACCGCCGCGAATAATAAAATTCCCCAGGCAACGCCGGCCGGTCGTGAAACCCATCAGGCCTTGGCCTCGTTTGAGATCGCGCGGGGACGCAATTGGAGCGAAGAATTTTATGGCTGGTCCCTGACCGGCTATGCGGAGACCTCCGGTCTCACGCTGGCGGTCTGGTCTCGCTGACCCCCGAGGCCGCCCTTGGCCCTCGGGCGCCGACACGGCGCTGCACGCGGGAAGGCCGAATGATCTCGAGGCTTCCCCGGCGCCCCGGCTTATTCCCCGCCCGCGGCGTTGTTTTGACTTCGCCGATCGGCCTTGATATCGTTGCCTCCGGAATAAGCTGTGATCCGCCTATCGCCCAAATACACCCAGGATCTCCTGGCCCGCACGCGGGCGATGATCGACCGCTGCCACCCGCGCCTCCCGGGCAGCCCAGGCTGTCTGCGAGCCGCCGAAGAGATCCGGCGCGAGATGGCAAAATCCTGCGACCGCTCTCATCTCGAAGAATTCGCCCAACACCCGGCGTCCTTCTTTCTGATGAACCGGGTTTTGGCCGCCTCCTACCTGCTGGCCGGAGCCTGTTTTTTCCTCGGCGGCATCGCGACAGGAGCGGCCGCGGCTCTCTTTTCCCTCGGGACCGTTTACATCATCAACAACTTCGTTTTCCTGGGGCGCTTCTTCGATCCCCTCTTCCCCAAGAAAGCCGGCGCCAACGCGGTCGGGATCATGGAACCGGCCCTCGAGGTCCGCCAGCAGATCATCCTGACCGGCCATCACGACAGCACGCCGGTCTGCCGCTTCATTGAAAAGCGCCAATGGGCCTATGCCTTTCGGATGGTTCTGCCGATAGCGTTCCATCTCATCGCCAATGTCGGGGCCTTTTTTTTGGCGGCTGGAATCTGGTCCGAACCCGCCGCCGGCGGCGTCCGCGCCTTCCTGAAGGTCGCGATCCTCGCCGGAGGCCTCTTCGTCGTTCCCATGTTTTGGTACTACGGCCGGCAGGCGTCCCCGGGCGCCTCGGACAATCTCGCCACCTGCCTGGCGCTGGTCAAGCTGGCGGAAATCATCCGAAGCGGAGAAGCCGGACGGCTGAATCACACCCGTCTTATCTTCTTGAGCCTGGACGGCGAGGAGAACGGCCAGAGGGGATCGTTCGCCTACGCCCATAGACACCGCGGCGAGCTTCGGGAGATGAAGTCCATGGTGTTCAACATGGATACCCTTAGCCGGACGCGGGATCTCGCGTTCCTGAAAACGGACACGAACGGCCTGACCCGCTTGTCGGCGCGTCTCACCGGCGAGGGCCTGCGGATCGCCGCCGAGCTCGGCCGCCCCGTCCGCGCCATCCGGTTCCCCTTGGGCGGCGGAGGGACGGACGCGGGACAGTTCGCCCGCGTCGGCGTCGAGTCGGTCTCTCTCATCGGCATTTCGACGCACTTCGTCCGGAGGGACGTCGATTACCACACCTCGCGCGACACCGTGGACGCGATCGAGCCCGCAGCCGTCGAAGCAGGCTTGGAAATCGCGCTCAACTTCGTTTTGGAGACGGATCGCACGGCCTCCGAGCCCTCTTAAATCCCTGTCCGGCCGGCCACGCATCTTCCTTCTTCTTTACTTTTTCGGCCCCAGTCTCTAGGATGATTGATACACCTGCCGCAATTCTAAGGAGGCTTCATGAGACCCGAGACCCGGCGGATTCGCACCGTCCTCTTCACCTTCCTGATCGTCCTGGCGACGGCTTTGGGCGCTGCGGCCCAAGCGCTCCGCCCGCCGGCGACGGCCCTGCCGCCCGGCCTTCTCAAGGCCATCCTCGGCGAGGTCTCGGGCCAGATCCCCTTCGCCAACGAGGCGGCGCTGGCCGGCTACGTCCGTCAGCGGACGCCGCAGGAGTTCGAAGGCCATTTTTACGAAGCCGAGTTCCTGGCCGGCCGCCTAAAGGAATACGGACTCGACGAAGTCCGGCTGGAGACGATCGGCCGCAACCCCGCCCGCACCTGGTGGGTGGGACAGGAAGCCGAGCTCTGGCTGAAGTCCCCCGAGGAGAAGCGCTTGAGCCGCTTGGCCGAAAGCCCGGCGCTGATGACGAGGGGCTGCGACCCCGGAGCCTGGGAGGGAGAAGCCATCTATCTCGACCGCAGCGACGTTCCCAAGCTTAAGGATCTGGACCTGAAAGGCAAGATCGTCCTGACGCCCGAACCGGCGGGCTATTTCG
>JAPKZJ010000045.1 GCA_026393855.1 Candidatus Aminicenantes bacterium | reverse complement strand
CTGTCGGTGGATGTGATCGGCCGCTATGCCCGAGCCTCGGATTTCAAAGGCGATTGGACGGAAATCGCAACTTCCGGCGGTAGGACAAGCCAGGCCAGCGGGTCTGATCGATATTTCTACTATTACGAGTACATGGAGAATGGCGCTCGCTATTCGAATTTAAATTTTAGCCGAACTGGTCCGAGCGACGCGGTGCTTGTCCGCAAAGGGATTGTCGACCTGACGGGATTCTCGGTTTCGGTGGGGATTAAATACGCGCTCGGGAAATAGAGTCGAGAGTCAAACGCCCCGGCGATTTTTCAAGACCATTCCTCCTTTGTCGGTTTCGCCGGGCTGATAAAGAGTTGACAGCCGCTTTGGGCCGGCGTAGAATCAATCTGTAATCATTACAAACTGAAAGACGGAGGAACCGATGATCAACGCCCGCGTCCGCGACATCATGAACGAGCAGATCAAGAACGAGCTCGAGTCGCAGTACATCTACCTGTCCATGGTCGCCTACTTCCACGAGCAGAACCTCGACGGCATGGCTCACTGGATGCGCGTCCAGGCCCACGAAGAGACCATCCATGCCATGAAGTTCTTCGACCACATCATCGACCGCGGCGGCCAGGTCGAGCTGCTGGATATGAAGCAGCTCAAGAAGACCTGGGCCTCGCCCCTGGAAGCCTGGAAGGACGCCTACGCCCACGAGCAGTTCATCACCTCGAAGATCCACGCCATCCTCAAGGTCGTCCGCGAGGAAAGCGACTTTTCGGCCGAGCCGATGCTCAACTGGTTCGTCAATGAACAGATTGAGGAGGAGAAGAACACCTCCGGCATCGCCATTCAGTTGGAGAGGGTCGGCGCCAGCAAGGACGGTCTCTATATGATGGACAAAGAGCTTTTGGCCCGGGTCTGGCCGGCCGGCTCATGCTTCGATCCCGCCGTCTACAACCTGCCCACGGCCTGACGGCCGGGCCCGGCTCGGGGCCCCGAAAATCCGGATTGATCCGCCGCCGAGTGAAACAGTAAGATAAGGGCGCTTCGCCATCGGCCCGACGGCCGATGACGGTCAGGAGAGCGCCATGACCGCTGCTTCCCGTTTGCCCCGCCGCGATTTTCTCAAGAAAAGCGCCGCCCTCGCCGCCGCCTTCACCATCATCCCCCGCCGCGTCCTTGGCGGCGCGGGCTATCTCGCCCCCAGCGACGAGCTGACCAAGGCCGTCATCGGCGTCGGCGGCATGGGCTTGGGCCACCTTCGCTACGCGGGGGCCCGCCTGCTGGCCGTCTGCGACGTGGACGAGAACCATCTCAAGACCGCCCTCGACGCGGGCGGACCGGGTGTCGCCGGCTACCGGGATTTTCGCGAGGTGCTGGCCCGTCCCGATATCGACGTCATCCACATCGCCACCCCGCCGCATTGGCACGGCCTGATGTCCGTCCTGGCCGCCGAGGCCGGCAAGGACGTCTGGTGCGAGAAGCCTATGACCCGGACGATCGGGGAGGGGCAGAAGGTCGTCGCTGCGGTGCGCCGCAACGGCCGCATCTTCCGGATCAACACCTGGTTCCGATTCGAGGGCGGGTTCTACGGCTTCGGCACCACGGTCCAGCCGATCAAGAAGGTCGTCGAGAACCGGCTCCTGGGCTGGCCGCTCAAGGTCACGGTCAGCGGCATCACCGGGTTCGACTGGAAGTTCTACTGGAGCGGCCGGACCTGGCTCCCTCCCCAGCCCGTCCCCAAGGAGCTGGACTACGATTTCTGGCTCGGGCCGGCGCCCGTGAAGCCGTACCATCCCCATCGCGTCCACCAGACCTTCCGCGGCTATTGGGACTATGACGGCGGCGGCCTGGGCGATATGGGCATGCACTACCTCGACCCGGTCCAGTACCTCCTGGAGAAGGACGGCACGAGCCCGACTGAGATCGAGGCCGACGCGCCCCAGCAGCATCCCGACGCCTGCGGCCAATGGCGCCGCGTTCGGCTGCGCTACGCCGACGGCTGCGAAATCATCCTGGACGGTGAAAATAGGGACGTCCAGGCCCCGTTCATCGAGGGGCCCGAGGGCAAGCTTTACCGCGGATTCCGGTCGGATGTGGCGGGCCTGAGGGAGAAGATCGACGCCTTGCCTGATCCCGCTGCGCAGGCCACGGACTTCGCCCGCGCGGTGCGCGAGCGGCGGACCTTCGCCCTCAACGAGACGAACGCGCACCGGTCCTGCACCCTGGTCAACCTGGCCAAGATGGCGGTCCGGCTGAACCGGCCCCTGCGGTTCGACCCCGACCGCCAGGCTTTCGTCGACGACGAGGAAGCCAACCGGCTTATCCACGAGCCCATGCGGGCGCCGTGGACCTTGTGAGGATGCCATGACAAGTCCGAATCTTATCTTCCGCAAAACGCTCCGCGTTCTCTTTTCCGGCATCCTGATCGCGGCCCTGTCCGCCGCGTTCGTACCGGTTGTCAAAGCGCAGGACACCGGCTTGACCGCCCGGGTGACGGCCGTCCTGGCCAAGTTCCCATCGCCTTCGGGAGCCGTCCGGGACAAGGCCTCGGCCGAACTGTTGGCGCTCGGCGAGCCCGGCTTGCTCGAGGCCTGCCGCCGTCTCTCCTCTATCGGTGTGGACGACGACAGCCTGGCCCGTTATGCTCTGCACGGAGCCGCGGTTTATGCCGCTCGCGCCGGGGCGGAGCCCGAGCGGGCCGCCTTCTCGGCCGCGCTGGTCCAAGCCCTGGCTGTACATCCGTCGGCCGATGCCAAGGCCTTCATCCTTAGTCAGCTCCAACTGGCCGGACGCGACGAAGCGGTCCCCGCGATCGCGGCCTGCCTGGCCGATCCCGTCCTGGTCGACCCCTCCGCCCGGGCCTTGGCCACGATCGGCGGAGTCCAGGCCGAAAAGGCTCTTCTCGACGCGCTGGCGAACCCCGCGGGCCCCGCGCCGCTGCCTTTGATCCAGGCGCTCGGCTTCCTGAAAAGCCGGCCTGCTGTCCCGGTTCTCCTCTCCCGGATCGCAGCCGCGGATCCCGCCCAGCGGAAGGCGATCCTGGCGGCGCTGGCCGAGATCGGCGATCCCGCCGCCAAGCCGGCTCTCGAAGCGATCCCCGTCACGCTCTCCAGCCGGGAGCGCCTGGCCGCTGCCGAGCTCTATCTCCGCTATGCCGAGCGGCTGTTCGATAACGGCCGACGCGACCTGGGCCTTGAGATTTACCGAGCCGTCATCGCCGGCTTCACGGGGGACGGGGAAAGCCAGGTCCGTTCGAATGCCCTGGACCGATTGGCGTCCGCGATTGGGGATGAAGCGTCCCCGGATCTCCTGGCTGCCGCCGGAGCCCCCGACCCGTTCTTTCGAGCCAAAGCCCTGGCCTTGGCCGAGACGCGCCCGAATTTCAGCGTCCGGAGCTGGGCCGAACGGGCTTCGGCTCTCCCGACCGTCGCTCAAGCCGATATCGTCCGCATGCTCGGCCGCCGCGGCGACAAGGACGCCGAAGCGTTCATCAAGGCCAGGCTCGGATCCGACGAGAAGGCCTTGCGGCTGGCGGCCATCGAGGCTTATTCCCGGCTGCGGGGCGCGGCCGCGGCCGACGAAATTCTCCCGTTTTTCGCCACGAACGACGAGGACCAGGCCTTGGCGGTGAAAAACGCCGCCCGGAGCTGGCCGACCGCGGTCGTCATGGCTGATCTGGCCGCCGCCTCGGCCGCCTTTCCGCCCGCGGCTCAAAAAGCGGTTCTCGAAATATTCGCCGAACGCCAATTGATCGCCGCCGGACCCGCCGTGCTCAAAATGGCGGCGAGCCCGGATCCGGGCGTTCGCGAGGCCGCCATGGCTGCGCTCGAGCAGACCGCCGGGCCGGCCGAGATACCGGCTTTGATCAATCTGCTTATAAAAGCCGAATCGCCCAAAGATATCGTTCCTGTGCAGAACGCGCTGGTGGCCGCATGCAATCGTGGGACCGAGCCCGAACGTCGGGCGGACGCCGTTCTGGCGGGGCTGAAGAAGGCCAAGGACGGCAAGCGGGCCAACTTCATCCGTCCGCTGTCCCGCATCGGGGGAACAAGGGCCTTGCAAGCCGTCGCGGCCGAGATCAAGGGCAAGGTCCCCGCGGCTCAGGCTGCCGCGCTGTCCGTCCTTTCGAGCTGGCCCGACGCTTCGGCCTTGCCCGAGCTCTTCAAGCTGGCCGAGTCGAAGGACCGCAAGACGCGCTACCTGGCGATCCAGGGGATCGCGCGCCTCTTGGGCGATCCGTCAGCGTCGTCCGATCGGCTGGGGCTCTGGCAGAAGGCCTTCGCCCTGGCCGTCCAAGACGATGAGAAGGGCGTGCTGGTGGCGGGGCTCGGCGGGCTGCGCAACGGCGAAGCGCTGAAGAAGGCCGCTTCCTTCCTTGGCGTTCCGGCCGTGGAGGCCAAGGCGGCCGCGGCCATTGTCAGGCTCGTCATGCCCGCGCCCGGCCTTCCCGGCCTGACGGGTTTCGATGCGGCGCAGGCTCTTCGCGCCGCCCTGCCCTATATCGACAACGCTTATGATCGCGAACAGGCCGAGAAATATGCCTGGGATCTCCTGCTCGGGGCGGGCTTCGAAGCCTCCTTCAACGGCAAGGACCTCTCGGGCTGGAAGGGCTTGGTGGCCGACCCGCCCGCCCGGGCCAAGATGACGCCCGAAGAGCTGGCCAAGGCCCAAGCCGAAGCCGACGCCCTGATGCGGGCCCACTGGAAGGTCGTCGACGGGGCGCTGGCCTTCGACGGCCAGGGCCACAGCCTGTGCACGGCCGCCGACCTCGGCGACTTCGAGATGTTCGTGGACTGGAAGATCGAGTCCAAGGGCGACAGCGGCATCTATCTGCGCGGCTCGCCCCAGGTCCAGATCTGGGATCCGGCCCAGTGGCCGGAGGGCTCGGGCGGGCTCTACAACAATCAGAAGAATCCCAAGAACCCGCTGGTCAAGGCCGACCGGCCGATCGGCGAGTGGAACACGTTCTACATTCGGATGATCGGGGACAAGGTGACCGTCCATCTAAACGGCGTCCTCGTCGTCAACGACACGGTCATGGAGAACTACTGGGAGCGCGAGAAGCCCATCTATCCCTTGGGCCAGATCGAGCTTCAAGCGCATTCGACGCCGCTCTATTTCAAGAACGTCTTTATCCGGCGGATCGTCCCCGGAGCCTCGGGCTTGCCCGAGCTGCCTCCGGCCGTGGGCGAGACTCCGGCCGAAGAGCAGGCGGCCGGCTTCGTCTCCTTGTTCAATGGCCGCGACCTCGCGGGCTGGACTGGCGACACCAAAGGCTATGGCGTCGAGGACGGCGTCATCGCCGTCAAGCCGGAGAGCGGCGGCAATCTCTACACCGAGAAGGATTACTCCGACTTCGTCTTCCGGTTCGAGTTCAAGCTGACGCCGGGCGCCAACAACGGCATCGGCATTCACACCCCGCCCGAGGGCGACGCCGCCTATGTCGGAATGGAGATTCAGGTCCTGGACGACGGGGCCGAGGTCTATAAAAGCCTCAAACCCTATCAATATCACGGGTCGATCTACGGCGTGGTCCCTTCGAAGCGCGGCTTCCAAAAGCCGGTGGGGGAGTGGAACAGCGAGGAGATCCGGGTCCAAGGCAAGCGGGTCACGGTGAGGCTGAACGGGGCGATCATCGTCGACGCCGACATCGATAAGGCTTCCGCGCCGCAGACGATCGACGGCCGGGACCATCCCGGACTGAAGAGGGCGAGCGGCCGCATCTCATTCTGCGGCCACGGCTCGCGGGTGGAGTTCCGCGCCCTGCGGATCAAGACGCTGGACTGATTCGTTTCGGCGTAAGGAGGAGGATCCATGGGAGGCTTCTTCGGGGCCATCGGCAAGCAGGATGTCATCGCCGATCTCTACTACGGGATCGATTATCATTCGCATCTGGGCACCAAGCGGGGCGGAGTGGCCGTGGTCAGGCCCGACGGCTTCGCCCGGGCCATCCATAACATCGAGAACGCCCAGTTCAGGACCAAGTTCGACCCCGAGATCCCGCGCTTGCGGGCCGACCGGGGCATCGGCGTCATCAGCGACACCGACGACCAGCCCTTGCTCATCAAGTCGCATCTGGGCGAATACGCTCTTGTCACGGTCGGCGTCATCAAAAACGCCGATGCGCTGGTCGCCACGGCGCTTCGCAGCCGGCGCCTGCATTTCGCCGAGATGAGCCAGGGCGGGATCAACCCCACCGAGCTGGCTGCCGCCCTGATCGACCAGGGGGACACCTTCGAGGAAGGCATCGCCGCCCTGCAGGACGCCGTCGAAGGCTCGTGTTCGCTCCTGCTCCTGACCAAGGACGGGTTCTATGCCGCCCGTGATCGCTACGGCCGGACACCGGTCATCATCGGCCGCAAGGACGGCGTCTGGGCGGCGACCCAGGAGACCTGCGCCTTCCCCAACCTCGGCTTTGAATACGTCCGGGACCTGGGGCCGGGCGAGATCGTCTTCGTCACCTCGGACGGCGCCGAGACGCGCCGCGAGGCGGGGCCGGTCAACCAGATCTGCGCCTTTCTGTGGGTCTATTACGGCTATCCCGCGTCGACCTATGAGGGGATCAACGTGGAATGGGCCCGCAATCGCTGCGGGGCCGCCCTGGCCCGGCGCCACCCGGCCGAGGTCGATTTCGTGGCCGGCATCCCCGATTCCGGCGTCGGACACGGGATCGGCTTCGCGGCCGAGGCCAAGCTGCCGTTCCGGCGGCCGTTCGTCAAGTACACACCGACCTGGGCCCGTTCCTTCATGCCCCAGAATCAGGACGTCCGGGACCTGGTGGCTCGGATGAAGCTCGTCCCCATCCGGGAGCTCATCCAGGGCAAGAGCTTTCTCTTCTGCGAGGACTCCATTGTCCGCGGCACCCAGCTCAAGGATGTCATCCAGCGGCTCTATGATTTCGGGGCCCGCGAGATCCACATGCGCCCGGCCTGTCCGCCGCTTGTCTATGGCTGCAAGTTCCTCAACTTCTCGGTCTCGCGGTCGGAAATGGACCTGGCTGCCCGCCGGGCGATCCGGGAGATCGAGGGCGAGACGCCGGCGGCTTTCGAACCCTACGCCGATCCATCGACTTCGGCCTATGCGGCCATGGAGGAGAGGATCCGCCAGCGGCTCAACCTGACTACGCTGAAGTACCAGCACCTGGACGACCTGGTCGAGGCGATCGGCAAGCCCAAACACACGATGTGCACATACTGCTGGGATGGGGTCGAGCTCAAGAGCCCGCCGCTGCCTTTTCCGCGGGATTGATACGTTCGCGGCGGAGGACTGCAACCCCGTCGTCGAACCGCCGGGGCGGAAGCCGAGCCCGGGGTATCGAGCGGGTTTATCCCGGAAGCCGTTAGAATTCGATCACCCGGCCGACGCCCAGGGGGATGAACTCCGCCCCGAAGGCGGTTCGGAAGAGGGCGATCGCCGCGGCGCCCGTGCAGTGGGTGGCGCCGCAGCGAACCACACCCGCGGCCTTCATATCCGCGATGATCTTTTTAACGTCCGCCTCGGATGTTTGCATGAGATGGAACCCGCCGACGACCGCCTCGATCGGCTTGCCGCGCCAAGCGGCCGCTTTACGGACGATATCGACGATCCCGGGGTGGGCGCAGCCCGTGATGAGCATCCCCCCGGCTTTGGTCTCAAGGAGCAGGCCGATCTCGGGGATCAGGTTGGCGCCGACGATCTGGCTGGTCAGACGGGCTCCCGGGCAGATCTCGACGGGCTTGTCCACCTGGATGATTTTCGTCCCGAGGAAGGCGAGCTTGGCCAGAGTGGGAATACCGGCCGATCGGGCGGCCGATTCGGAGATGAGGGCGAGCGCGGCGGGGATATAAAGTGTCACGGCCGAGTGCTTTTCGAGCACCGCTAGAAGGCCTCCCATATGATCGGCGTGGGGGTGGGAGATAACGATGGCGTCCACCTTATTAAGATCGATAGCGAGCGCCTTGCAATTGGCCAGAAGGATTTCGGGCTTGGTCCCGGTATCGAAGAGGATCGTTTTGCGCAGGCCCTCGATCAGGCAGGCGAAGCCCCAGTCCGACTGGACGCCTTCCCGGGCGGTCGTGTTGTCATAGAGAATGGTTAGGCGGGCTTGGCCCGCGGGGATCGGCGCGGAGGCGCGAAGGGCGGCGCCTCCCGCCCCCAACACGGTCATCAGGACCGCGGCCGCCAGAACCGCGCGGCGGCGGACGATCATTTTCAGGCTTGTCGGCATCTTATTTCTCCCTTGTCGTCTTCACTGTAGCCGTGATCAGCCGGACCGGGCCGATCAGGCCGGACGGCCGAAGCGCGTCTTTTTTGCCCCAAAGCCGCCAGGACGAGAACGTGAATCTCCCGGTCGGGCTGGGCTTGCCCTCGAGCAGCCATTTCGGCCAGGCCTTCACCGTGCCGTCGGGGTTGCGGTCGCTGTCCTCGGGCAGGAATTCGTCGCCGATCTGCCGGTTGATGAGAAGATTGGCGACTTTGATCTCCAGCTTGTTGGATCCTGGCAGCACGGCGGCCGAAATATCGACGCGATAGGGCGGCTTCCAGAGAATCCCCAGATTCTTCTCGTTGAGCTTCACTTCGGCCATGACCTGGACGTCGCCCAGGTCGATCGCAAGCCGTTTGTCGCCGCCGATCTCGTCCGCGGTCAAGGCGAAGGTTTTCGCATAAGTCGCCTCGCCGGAGTAATACGCGATTCGCTTGTCCGGATGCGCACTCCAGGAGACGAGCGTCTCGAAGACGGCCGAATCGGGCGCGCCGCCGCCGGGGGCGAAACGGACGTTCCAGGGGCCGGCCAAATCAATGGCCGCGGCCGCTCCACGCACTTCCACCGTCTCGGTCCGACCGTTGGCGCGTTCGAGGACGAGCGTTCCGTCCTTTTCGGACTGGATCTCGAGGCCGCCGTTTTTATTTATGGTCAGCTCGATCCCGGGGCTTTCGACGAGCTTCGGAGCCCCGCCTTCGAGCGCCGCCGTCGGAGTGCGCCAGGCTGTGGAAAAGAGCGCCTTGCCGTCCAGGGTCGCGGAGCGGAGCCGCTCTTTGGCCGGCTTGGCGCCCTTGGGGAAGACGACGAACACCGAACCGGACGGCTCGAAACAGACCGGCAGGCGCATGAGGCCGTCCGCCTCTTCGTAGACGGCAGGCCGTTCGATCCGCCCAGTATCCGGATGCCACAGCTCGGGCCGTCGGCCCTTGACCCGGAACGCAAGCAGGGCCTTTTCCGGCTGGGGGAGCTTGTTGGCCACAAAGTAGATATCGGCTTCGGGTGTCGTCCGATGGATATAGCGCAGGCTGCGGACGCCGCTCGCGGCCTGGAAATCGAAGTCGGGCGGCAGGCCGAGCTTGTTCATCACCGCGGCGACGATCTCTTCCTCCGCGAATATGTCGGGCTCGGCGAAGGTGGGGACGAGCCCCCTCCAGGGCGCCATGCCCAGGGGACCGACATCCTTGGCCGGGACCCAGCGCGTCCCGGCTTTCGGGACGCCTTGGCTTTCTGCGAGGGTTGCCGTCGCGCTGAGCCACTTTCCATCTGTGACGATGTCCGTACCTGTCCCGTCCGAGTAGCGGATGGCGATTCGCCCGATGAGGCCGGCCGGGCTTGGTGCACTGCCGCCGTTCGTCGCCTCTACGAGCAGGACGTTCTTCCCCGGTTTCAGCAGGGGCGCGATGTCGGTGCTTTCGAAGCGTCGGAACCCGAATCCTTCGCCCGCTTTCCGGCCGTTCATCCAAGCTGTGAAAGCGTCCTCGGCGTGCATCATCAGGCGGGCCGAAGCGATCGTCTTGCCTTCCTCAAGCGCGAATTCACGCTGGAAGGATCGACGGCCCGGCGGAACGGCCACGGCGGGGTTCCCTTCGGGATACCAGATCCAGCGGGCCGGGCCCAGGACTTCGCGGGGGGACGGCGTAGGCGAGGCTTTGGCTTGGATGTCGGCCGACCAGAAGACGCGCCCCCGTCCCAGCTTCCGCTCGGCCAATTGGGCCGGGGCGTCTCCCGTGCCCCAAAGGGCATCGGCCAGGCTTCGAATCTCCGTGTCGCAGGCGGGGTATCCGCCCAGTCCGGGCGAATTCACCGGCTTCGGACCGACGACCGTCGCCCCCGCCTCGACCAGTTCCTTGATCTTCTTGAGCAGGGGAACGGTCATGGTTTCGACTTGGGGCAGAACCAATAATCGGTAGCTCATCCCGTCCGGCAGGACTAGGCGGCCGTCCTTGACCGACATTCGCGTCAAGAGGGCCTCAGGCGGGCATAAGTCGTAGTTGTAGCCCGTCCGGTCGCGGGGCTCGTCTCGATTGTCCGACGAGAGGGCGAAGAAACGCTTCTGCAGGCCGATGGAAATGGGCGAGCCTTCCGGGGTCAGGTAGCAGACGTCGGCCGTGAAAAGCCCTTGTCGAAGAAGGTATTGGCATCTGGACAGATACTCATGCCAGGCGGACGAGAGGTTCCACCAGCTCTGGGTCCCTTCGTAATGCAAGCCCCAGGGCCCCATGGCCATGCCCGGCCGGACGCCCGGCCAGGGCTGCATGGCGAAACGGTGGAAGACGAAGCGGTTGATCCCCTCGCAGAAGGCCCAGTCCCCGATCTCCTTGATCAGCGCTGGATGAAGGCGCCAGCGCTCCTCGTCCTGCGAAGTGAAGGCTTCGGCCCCGACGATATTCTTGCCGTAGACGTGGGCCGAGGAGGCCATCTCGGTGCAGGTGAAGCCGAATCCATACGGCTTGCCGTCCCAGAACCAGAGCGGCCAGAACTCGCCCATCGGCTCGTCCGCCCGCCCGGCGTAGGCCAGCTCGTCCGTGGGGCAGGTCGTGTAGGCTTCGATCGAGAGGCGCAGGCCGCGCGCGGCGGCCAGCTCCCGCATCCGGCCGGCGTAGCGGTCCAGCACCAGCTCGGAGATCGTCTGCCGGAAGTCCCAAAGGAATCTCTCGGAGACGGCCAGGCCGCCTACGATGCGACCGGTCAGAACCGGCAGGAATGGTAGGGGGTCATAGCCGCGAAGGCGGCGGAACTCCTGGGCGAAATCCTTGGTCCAGTTCTGGGTGTTCGTCTCCCAGCTGTCGATGTGCACGGAGACGAAGGTCTTTCCGGCCCGGGCGCCGACGGCGTCGATCAAGGGGCCTAGGAAGCCCGCGAAATGGGTCTCGACGGCTTCCTTGCTCATCTTGTCGCAATCGAGCCCGCGGCCCGAATCGGGGGCCGGCCCGTTCTCCTTGCCCGTCGGTGTGTAGCCGAAGCGTAGGACGGTCCAGGCTCCCTCGGGAGCATCCCAGACAAGCTTCCCGGCGCCGTCCATTCGATCCGTCACATCGATGATCTTGTCGCGGGCGATCATCTCTCCGGCCGGCGGCTCGGGCCAGGCGGCTCGGGTGGGGAGAAGACTCGATCGGCCCCCGTAATGGAAGTCCGTCGGCAATTCCATGATCTTGTACCGGATGCCGTCGATGCGATCCGTGCCGGCGGGCAGGGCGGGAAACGCCAGCACCCGGATGTCCCGGTAGTAGCCTGCCACCTTCTCGGGAGCTGGGAGGAGGCCCTCGAAGCGCTTGGGCCCGGCGACGGCGGTCTCCGTCCAGACGACTTTCTGCGCGGACAGCTCGGGTGTCATCCACGGTCCGCCGCTGCCGCACCAGCCGGCGTCGTTGTTCATGTTGACTTCGAGGCCGAGCCGCTCCGCCTCGGCGCAGACGAACCTGAAGAGCTCGCGCCAGGCGGGGCAGCCGAAGGCGATGGGGCCCCGGGGGGCGCCTTGGTCCACTTCCATGATCAGAACCCCGCCGATGCCGGCCCGCTTCATCGCCTCGAGGTCGGTGGTGATGCCCTGGCGGGTGATGTTGCCGTTCAGCCAGAACCAATAGACCCAGGGGCGGGCGGCGGGCGGCGGCGCGGCGAAGCCCTGCTCGAGGCTCCCGTCGGATTTTGCGGCCGGGCCGCATCCGGTGACGAGCGTGAGGGCGGCGATGGCCGCCAAGCCGGCGACGACGAGCGTTTTTTTGGACATGGCTAAATCTCCCGAAGCCGATAGGCTTCATTCCCCGACGGTCGGGAATGATATGCCCGGCTGCGAGCCGAAAGCAAGCTGCACCGAGGCCGCGTGGGTTCGTCCCCCCCCTTGTTGACGCGGGGGGGCCTCCGCAATATAGTAAAACCCTGCGAACGGAATCGCATTCATATCCCCGAGGGAGGAGACTCATGACAACGCGCCGTGAATTCCTGGGAACGGCGGCCGCCGCGGCCGCCGGCGTGATGGTCGTGCCGCGCCATGTCATCGGCGGCAAGGGCTATACGGCTCCGAGCGACAAGCTGAACATCGCCGGTGTCGCGGTGGGAGGCAAAGGCTTCTCGGACGTGCAGGCGGCCAGCACCGAGAACATCGTTGCCCTGTGCGACGTCGACGACGAAAAGATGGCTGCGTTCTTGACCTCGGATCAGCACACGCCCGAGCGGAAGGCCATGTACGAGAAGGCGGCCAAGTTTCGCGACTGGCGCAAGATGCTGGATCAGGTCAAGGACATCGACGCCGTCACGGTATCGACCCCCGACCACAACCACGCCATCGTAGCCATGGCGGCCATGAAGATGGGCAAGCACGTCTTCATCCAGAAGCCGCTGACCCACACCATCAAGGAAGCCCGGATGCTGGCCGAGGAAGCCAAAAAGCGCAATCTCGTCACGCAGATGGGCAACCAGGGCCACTCCAAGGAAGGGGCGCGGCTGATCTGCGAATGGATCGCCGACGGGGCCATCGGCGACGTGTCCGAAGTCCACGTCTGGACGAATCGCCCGATTTGGCCGCAGGGCGTCGATGCGCCCAAGGAGATCCCCTCGGTCCCGCCTAACCTGGACTATGACGTTTGGCTGGGCCCCGCCCCCTGGCGGCCCTACCATCCCGCCTTCAGCCACTTTGTCTGGCGCGGTTGGTGGGATTACGGCACCGGCGCCCTGGGCGACATGGGCGCGCATCTCATCGACCAGCCGTTCTGGGCTTTGCAGCTCGGCCACCCGACGACCGTTCAGGCCAGCTCGACGAAGTACAACAAGGACTCCTACCCGCTGGCCGAAATCGTTTCCTACACCTTCCCGGCCCGGGGCAAAATGGTCCCGGTCAAGATGATCTGGTACGACGGCGGTCTGACCCCGCCGCGGCCCGCGATCCTGGAGACGGGCCGGATGATGGGCGACGACGGCGGCGGCGTGCTTTTCGTCGGCTCCAAGGGCATGATCATGTGCTCGACCTACGGCGACAACCCCCGCATCCTGCCCGAGAAGCTGATGCAGGACTACAAGCGGCCGGATAAAACCATCCCGCGCTCTCCCGGCATCATGGAAGAATGGGTCGCCGCCATCAAGGCCGGCAAGAAATCGACCACGGACATCCCGGCCTATTCGGGGGCGTTGACCGAGGTCATGCTGCTGGGTGTCGTCGCCCTGCGGTTCAAGGACACCAAGACGATCCTTGAGTGGGATCCCATCAAAATGGAGTTCCCGAACCTGCCCGAGGCCAACCCGTTCGTCCACAAGACTTACCGGGCCGGCTGGTCTCTCTGAGCTTGTTTGCAATGGGGGGCGCGGTCGGCCGCGGCCCCCGTTTCATTTGCCGAAGTTGAGGCCGGATGTGCCGGCCGTGCGCCAGGAGGAGAGGGTGAAGAAGACAATTTTAACCGTGTTCGCCGTTTTGCCGATTCTGGGGTTGGCCGGGCTGGCCGCGCTTTTTGCGGGGCAATCCAATCCGCGCGCCGCGGAGCTTCAGAAGTGGGGCGTCCATGACGAGACGAGGCCGATGCCCCCGGTCGTCGACCCGGGGCCGGCGGGCCCTTCGGCGCCCGCGCCCTCGGATGCGATCGTCCTGTTCGACGGCAAGAGCTTGTCGCAGTGGACGACGGCCAAAGGCGAGCCGGCCAAGTGGAAAATCGAGAACGGGTACATGGAAGTGACTAAGGGCGCCGGCGAGATCAGGACCCGATCCCGGTTCGGCGACTGCCAGCTTCACGTCGAGTGGGCCTCGCCGGCCGAGGTGGTGGGGGACAGCCAGGGCCGCGGCAACAGCGGCGTCTTCCTGATGGGGATCTACGAGGTTCAGGTTTTGGATTGCTTCCAAAACAAGACCTATGCCGACGGGATGACCGCGTCCCTCTACGGCCAGTACCCGCCGCTCGTCAACGCCTGCCGCAAGCCGGGCGAATGGCAGAGCTACGACATCGTTTTCATCGCGCCTCGCTTCGACAAGGCCGGCAAACTCGCGAGCCCCGCGAGGATGACCGTGTTCCATAACGGGATTCTCGTCCACAACGATCAGGAACTAACGGGGCCGACCGCGCACAAGGCCCGGCCGCCCTATGAGTCCCATGCCGATCACCTGCCGCTCGCCCTGCAGGATCACGGCAACCCAGTCCGCTTCCGCAATATCTGGATAAGAGGTCTCTGAAGGGGTCAGGTCTCAACATTCAACATTTCTCGAATGATGGACCCGCCCTTGGAGCCGGAATATTCTCGAATTCGTGAGAGGCATGCGATTTGTGGTTGAAGCGCGAAATGTCGAATGTTGAGACCCGACCCCTCTCCTAAGGAGCTTGATATGTCCCGAAATCAGATCATTAAATCGGTTGTTATGGCCATCGTTTTTCTCGCCGTCGCGGTCCTGACCGCAGCCCCCTTCACGCCGCAAACGCTCCCCGGCGCGGGCAAGAAGGTCCTGATCGTCTGGGGCGGCTGGGATGGCCACGAGCCGAAACAGTGCGCTGACATTTTTGCCCCCTGGCTCAAGGAGCAGGGCTTCGAGGTTGAGATCGCCAACACCCTGGATGCCTATAACGACGGGACCAAGCTCAAAGGGCTGAACCTGATCATCCAGATCTTCACCATGGCCACGATTACCGGTGCCCAGGAGAAGAATTTGGAGGAGGCCGTGAAAAGCGGCGTCGGCATGGCTGGATGGCACGGCGGCATGGCCGATTCGTTCCGCAGCAACACCGAATACGAGTTCATGGTCGGCGGCGCCTGGGCCGCGCATCCCGGCGGGGTCATCGACTACGACGTCGAAGTCACGAACCAAACCGATCCGATCACCAAGGGTCTATCCGGATTCCATATGAAGTCCGAGCAGTACTACATGCTGGTCGATCCGAACGTCCAGGTCCTGGCCACGACGACCTTCAGCGGCCAGTACGCCCCCTGGATCAAGGGCGCGGTCATGCCCGTCGTCTGGAAGAAGTTGTACGGGCAGGGGAGGATCTTCTATACCTCGCTGGGCCACGTCGCGGCCGACTTCAAGGTGCCGCAGGCGCTCGAGATCGTCAAGCGCGGAATCCTCTGGGCCGCCCGCGTGCCGGGTTCGGGCGACGATCCCAAACCGACCAATCCTTACAAATAGGGGTCAGGTCTTAAGATTTAAGATATCTAATATTTCTGGCGCTTTCACTATAGAAGAAAACTCATATCTTAAGACCTGACCCCTCTCTTTTTAGTCGGCTAGGCCCGAGACGTCTTCCTTGGCCGCGGCTTTGATCCCGTCAGCCGGCCGGGGTTTGTGGATTTCGGGCGCCTTGACGAACTTGGCCACGGCGTCCTTGTTCCCCGCCACGGCAAGCTGGCCGAAGAGGAACGCAAACGTCTTCTCCAAGTCCGCCCCGATGGCGGTCCGAATCGTCTCCGGCAGGGTCCAGAACTTCTCTTTGAACGGGCCGACCGCCTTCTTGCGGGCTTTGTAGATGAACTGGGCTTCCGAGTCCTTGGCTTTTCGCTCGTCCGCGGCGTGGACCTTGACCCACTCCACGATCTCGGCCTTGAGGCTCTCGGGCACGGCCGGGTGGTCCAGGACCAGGGTCTGGAAGGCCGTGGCCAGATGGACTTCGCATGTCCGCGCTTCGACGAACTTGTGGAAAGCCGCGTCCGGCAGGGTAGAGGCCCCGTGCTGGACGGCGCCGCCCATGCCGTAAGGATGGCGGGCCCGCTCGCTGACGGTCCGCAACGTCTCGAAGTCGATCGAGACCTTGGCCAGCGTGCCGTCCGGGAGGACGACGCCGCCGTGGCTGGTGCCGGTCTGAATGCTGATCTTGCTGATGCCCGTCCGTCCGCCCTTGCGGTGCTCGAAGCCCTTCATGAAGGCGTCCAGGTCCTCGGGCGTGCTGTTCTTCTGCCCGACCTCGCCGATCTCGCCGCCGATCGAGATCGTCACCCCGGCCGGCTCGTGGCTTCGGATGAATCCGACGAAGTCCCCGCACAGCTCGTAGTTCAGCCGTTGCTGCTCGTCGAGCGTGGGTTTGTCCAGGTCGACCAGGGTCGAGGTGTCGATATCGATGTTGTAGAACCCGGCCGCGACCGATTCGACGATCAGATCGCGCACCGCCTGCACCTCGGGCCCGGGGGCCGCGGCATACTTCTTGGCCGAGATCTGGAAATGATCGCCCTGGATGAAGACGGGGCCGCGGTGGCCTTCCCGGATAGCCGCCGCCAAGACGGCGGCGACATATTCCGAAGGCCGTTGATCCGTATAGCCCATCTCGGAGCGGGCGATCTCGAAGATGAACGCCCCGGCCCCGATGGCCCCGGCGGCGCGGAAGACGGCCCGGGCCGAATCGTAGGCCATGACCCGCAGGTTCATGGCCGGGACCGTGAACCAGCGATCGATTTCGCCGCGGCCCATGGCCATGTAGAGATCGTGGATCGAGGCGGGCCGGATGCCCAGCGCCTGGGTCGCTTCGCCGATGATCCAGCGGGCCGCCGCCTTGGTCTCGGCGTCGCCGAACACGGCTTCGTGGATCAGGCCGTCCATGCGAGCGGCTAGGGCGTTCGCGTCCTTGACGGCGATTCGTTCATCCGCCAGGCACACGGAGCCGGCCAGGGATTCGATCAAGCGGTCGATAGACGTATGGGGCATCGGGATTCTCCTTGCGAGCGCAGTGGCTCGAATTCGCGCCAGTATACCAGAAACAAAAGGCGGACAGCTATCCGCGGTTGCCTTTCTTCTTGCGTCCCAGGATGCCGCCGCTCAGGAACAGGCCGGCCCCGATGACGAACCCGAAGTTGTACCAGGCGCCGTTGTTGTGGACCTCATACAGCCGGATTGTTTTCGAGAACAGGGAGATGATGAACGTGACTGGGGAGATAAGCCCATGCCAGATCCCCAGCCAGAAGCCGGCGACCTTGCCTTCGGCGTTGGCGGTTTTTTCCGCAGCGTTCGGCCCGGGAGCGCAGCTCCAAACCAGAAGCGCGGCCATGATGACGAGGCAAAGCCCGAGAACGGTGAACTTTTTCATGCTCCCTCCTCAAAAGTCATCCCCAGTATAGACGCGGCCGGATTTGCGGTCAACGGCTTTGGGCGCCGTCGCTCCGGATGGACGCGCCGTGCCGCCCATCGATGTCCCGGAAAAGGGAGAAGTGTTCTTTTTTGCGCTATACTGGCTTCGCTCGAACCGCTCGCGAGGTGACGATGAAAACGAACCGTATCTTGAATGGCGTCATCGCCGTCGCGGCGCTGGCCGTTCTGGCTCCGGCGCATCAAACCGCCCAGGTGCCCGGCGCCGAAGGCGCATCCTATGAGGCCGTGATCGCGCCCGGGACCAACTACGATAAAGCCGAATTCAAGCTCTGGCTTCCGCCGGCGGCGAAAGCCGTGCGGGCCATCGTCGTGCTTGTGCCAGGCTCCAACGGCGACGGGCGCCCGTCGGCCGATGACCCGGTTTGGCGCGAATTTGCGACCCGCCGCGGCTTGGCGCTGCTGGGCTGCCGGTTTACCGACAAACCGCACGATCAGGG
>JAPKZJ010000044.1 GCA_026393855.1 Candidatus Aminicenantes bacterium | reverse complement strand
GGAGACGATCGCCTTCTTCATGAATCCTCCTCGGATGTCGGCCCCATACGTTCGCGGCACAAAACCCCGATTTTCAAATCGGGGTAAAGGCGCCGCTCAGTATGACCCTAAATATACTCCGGGGCTTTGCCATCCTCCTCCTCTTCGCAGCTGAGGACGGCAAAGGCCCTGGGGGAGCTAACGGGTTAATTGTAGGGAAGCGGCCGGACCTTGTCAACGCCGGAAACAGAGATCCTATCGGACCGCTAAGAACAAAAAGTAGCCATTTGTCTCCAGGGCGGCCCGGCGCCTCAGGGGGCTTTGCGGCCCGGACGATCTCCTCGGCTTTGCGGACGGCGGCCGCCCTGGCCCCGGCCGGCCGACTCCGGTAGGCCTCGTGCAGGGCGGCCCGCAGGTCGTCCAGCCGGCGGTGGATCGCGGTCTTCTGATCGTCGGCCACGGCCCTGAATTTATCCTCGCCGTGGCAGGCGACGCAGACTTCGGGGCCGGGCCGGCGGACAGCCTTGGCCTTGTCCAGATGACAGTCGGCGCAGCCGATCTCGGCCTCGGCCATGACGTCGCGCGGGACGATCAGGTTTCCGAGCCGGCCGCCCTGGTAGGCGGTCTTCTGGGCCGCGTGGCACGCGCCGCAATCCCTTTGCGGGGGCTTGTGATGGCAGGGGGCGCAGGAGGCCTTCGTCGCTGTCAGCTCGCCGTGGCGCTTCTCGTTCGAATGGCATTGAGCGCAGTCCATCTTCTGGCGGACGACGTGGGGCCGATGGGGGAAGGTCAGCCCGAAAGCCGGCCCGCTCGACTCCTCGATCCCGGCGTGGCAGGCGGTGCAGGCATTGGTCGCGGCCTGGTTCAGGATAAGCGGCGCCTCGATCTTGTGGACCGATCCGACGGCCGTCATCGCCTCTCCGGCCTTGGCCAGGGCGGCGGCCAAAAGCTGTTGGGCGTAGTCAACATTGTGGGCCGCCTTGCCCTGGGTCACGACCTCGATATTGAAGGCGGCTTCTCCAAGCAGCGTCCGGGCCTTGGCCATGGCCGGCCCGCCCCGTCTCGCCACCTCGGCCGCGGCCGCGGCCAGGACGGCCCGGGCCTCGCCCAGCCGCTTGTCCGTCGCGGCTTCCCAGTTCTTGAGGATGCGGGCGTAGCCCTTGCCGTGGCAGGACTCGCAGACGGCCGGATTGGAGCGCAGGGTCCCGGATTTGAGCATCCGGCCCGTCTGCTGATGCAGAACGTGGCAGCCCTGGCAGTTCAGGCCTTTCTCCAGCATGACATTGGGGACGGGATGGGGTGTCCCCGCGCCTCCCTGCCCGGTATACAGGATCTCCTGAGCCCGGTGGGTGCCGGTATGGCAAGCCCGGCAGTCCGAGAGGGCCTCGGCGTCCTTGATGATCTTATGCTGGATCCCGGCGTGGCAGTGGGCGCAGTCGATCTTGCGCTCGCTGATGTGGGTGCGGTGCAGGAGCGCCGTGTCGCCGTACTTGGCCAGCCGTTCCGGCTCCAGGTGGCATTTGTAGCAATTCTCGCGGGCCACGGCCCCGTCCCCGGCCACGACCCGGCTGTGGCATTTTTCGCAGGCATAGCCCGCCGCGTAGACGGGACTGTGGTCGAAGCGGACCTTGCTCTTGTCGACGAGCTCGTCCTGGCGGTGGCAGAGGGCGCAGTCCTTGGGCGGCGCCTCGGCCCCCGGCTCGACGGCCGGCTTGAAGTGGCACAGGAAGCACGTCGTCGGGGTCACGGTCATATGGGTGCCCTGGACCATCTGGGCGTGGCAGGAGGCGCAGCGCAGCTTCTCGCCCCGCCGTTGGGCGCCCAAGTGGCTGGTGTGGTCGAAGGCAACCTTGCCGTACTGGACCTTGCCCTTCAGGAGGCGGGTGTCGTGGCAGCCCGGGCGCAGGCAAGCCTCGTCGGAGATCTGAACCAGCGGCTTGCCCTCGCCGTAGACGCGGGTCACGTATTTGACGAGCATGACCAGACCCTGCATCTTGGTCCGGAAAAGGGACTTGAGGCCGGGCGGGTAATGGCAGTTCTTGCAGGCGATGTCCTTGTGGGTGGATTCCTGCCAGCTCTTGTAGAAGGGCTTCATGTTGTGGCAGACGCCGCAGAACTTGGAGGTCGAGGTCAGCTCGACCGAGGCGACCAGAAGGATCAGAAAGACGCCCAGGGCGATGAAGGCGAGGCGCAGGCGCCGCTTCCGCTTGGAAGGCGGCTTCGGGGTGTCGGTCGATTCGGTCATGATCCTCCTCCTCCATCCCGGGCGAGTCGGCCGGAGGCCGGCTTAAGCGTAGCTGTGCAGTCCGGCCAGCAGGTAGTTGACGCCGAAATAGGTGAACAAGGCGGCCAGGAAGCCGATGATGGCGATGAACGCCGAGCGGCGGCCTTTCCAGCCCATGACGATCCGGGTGTGCAGGTACAGGGCGAAGACGAACCAGGTGATCAGACTCCAGACCTCCTTGGGGTCCCAGCTCCAGTATGTGCCCCAGGCCTTCTGGGCCCAGACCATGCCGAAGACCAGGCCGCCCAGGGTGAAGAGGGGGAAGCCGACCGTGACGCAGCGGTAGCTGACCGAGTCCATCCGCTCCTTCTTTTCGGGCTCCTTGGCCGTCAGGTACATCAGGCTGGTGATGAAAGCCACGGCGAAAAAGGCCTCTCCGAGCAGGGTCACCGAAACGTGCAGCCACAGCCAGTAGCTCTGCAGGGCGGGCACCAGCGGGGTCGCTTCCTTGGGCATGAGCGGCGAGGAGGCCAAGGCCATCAGGCCGATGACGATCAGCAGGATGTACGGTCCGACCCGGGGGATGCGGAAGCGGAGGCTGATCAGAACATAGGCCAGGATCGAGGCCCAGGCCATAAACGACAGCGATTCGTACATGTTAGTGAACGGGGCGTGGCCGCTCTCGAAGGTCCGGATGACGAGAGCCCCGGTGTGGAGGACGAGCCCGGCTACGGCCAGAGCGAAGCCGGTTTTGGCCGGCCCTTCCTTTTTTCCGAAGAGGAAGGCCAAGTAGAAGAAAGCGGCCGCGGCATAGACGGCGAGGGCGGCGGCGAACAGCGTCGATTCGGTCATTTCGGTCTCCTGAAGGCATTGACGATGGATTCGAAGTCGAGGGCGAAACGGTCGCGGCTCTTAGCCGCGGTGCCGCCCAGGCTGATGTCGGTCTGGCCCTTGCCCTCTTCGAGCAGGGCCCGGATCTCCCAGGTCGGCCAGTAGAAGGCCAGGAAAAGCCCGGCCATCCCCAGCAGACAGCCCAGCCAAACCAGCGGAACGCCGGGATCCTTGGCCGCTTCGAGCACGGAGGTCTGGGCGGCGTCGAAGGCTTTGAGCTCGACGGTCAGGTCGGGGACCTGGCTGCCGTGCATCTGGGCGAAGTCGGGGTAGTTGGCGAAGATCCAGCCCTCGAAGGCCTTCCGGCCCTTGCGCCAGACTTCGATCTGGGCGGCCGGATTGTTGGGCTGGGAGGAGCGGTTCTCCGGCTGATTACCCTCGCCCAGCACGAAGTCGGGCAGGAAGCTTAGCAGCGCGATCTCCGTCCCTTCCGGATCGCGGAGGGGCAGCCGCTGACCGGGTTTGAGAGTCATGGTCCGGGCCGGTGCGGCGTCATCCTTCTTCTTGACGGCCAGCGTCAGGGTGGGGGCGTCCCAGTCGAAGCCGTAGCTCATCTGATAAAAGGAAAAGCCGCGGTGGGTCAGCGGCCGGTTGACGGAGATGACGGCTCCGCGGAGCGCTTGCCCGGCCTCCATCACCGTGACCGCGCTCTTCCAGGCCTTGACGCTCTCGTCGGGGTAGTATTCGGTCTCGAACTTGTCCAGGCGAAGGGCGAACCCGGCCCCCGGCACGTCCAGCGTTTGGCCTTCGCGCATCGGGAGCTCGGACCGGACACTGCCTGCGGCCGTCACCAGCGCGCCGGCCAGGAGCACGAGCAATCCGACATGGACGAGGTCCGAGCCGAACAAGCCGGCCATGCGCTTGCGGGCCAGCAGGCTGACGCGGCCGTCGCCGGCCGCTGAGCGGACCCGGTAACCGGCCCCGTGCAATGCCGCTTCCAGCGCGGCCCGGGTCTCATCCAGAGGTGCGCTTCGCTTGAGGCGGTCCTTGATCTTGAGGGCGGTCAAGGCCTTGGCCTCCGTCTCCAGCCGCGGCCGGAAAGCCCGGCGGATCTTGCCGCCCAAACGGGTCAGGGTGCAGACGATGATGTTGAGCCCCAGAAGCCCCAGCAGTGCGAGATACCAGAGCGAATGATAAAGGCCGGTGAGCTGCAGCTTGATCAGGAGCCCAGACGCGGCGCCGTAGCGAGCGGCATACTCCTCCACGCTCCGGGCCTGGGGGATGAGAGTCCCGATAACCGAGGCCACGGCCAGGAAGATGAGCAAGGCGATGGCCAAGCGAAGCGAGCTGAAGAAACGGATGATCGATCTCATATGCCCTTCCTGCGCCCCGGGGGGGGCGATTGATACGTTCGCGGCGCCAAATCCCGATTTTCAAATCGGGGTTATAAGCGCCGCTCAGTATTAACCCTGTTAATACCCCGGGCTTCAGCCCGCCCTCATCCGCTTCGCGGCTGAGGACTGCAAAGCCCGGGGTATCGAGCGGGTTTATTATGAGACATGCTAGGGGCAATGTGGAAAAAGGATAAGAGATCAGGCACTCTCCGTCAAGTATCGGAAAGGGGCGAAGACGCTTAGGCCTTGGCCCGGCTCTTCTTGCGGGCCGCGGCGAGCTTCTTCTCGGTGATGTCCATGACATCCTGCAGCGTGATTTTGTCGAAATAGCCCTTCAACAGGAGGGTGGCCCCCTTCCAAATCTCGTGGGTGCCGCAAATAGGCACCTTTTCGCAGACGCTCTCATCCTCAATGCATTCGGTCAGGCTGCAGGAGCCTTCCAGGGCTTGTAGGATGTCGCAGAGCTTGATGTCCTTGGGGGCGCGGGCCAAGGTATAGCCGCCGCCCGCGCCGCGGACGCTCTTGACCAGCTTGTTGATCTTGAGCGGGATGATGATCTGTTCCAGGTATCGGATGGAGATGCCCTCTTCTTCGGCCACGCTCTTGAGGATGATGGTGTCCTGGGTCTGGTGGTAGTGCCGGGCCAGATTGACCATGAGCCGAGTGCCGTAACGGCCTTTCGTCGAGAGCTTGATCATGCCGAACTCCTGCGCAGAATAAGGATGCCGAACGTCAACATCTATCATAAGCCAAGGCCCGGATTAAAAGCAACCTAATTTTATAGATTATGTAGAGATAGAGCTCTCGTTTCCGCCACCGGCGCCTTGACACCCTCGCCGCGGCGAGGGTATCCTAGCCTTTCCCGAATGCCGACCCAGGGGCTCCGAAATCGCCGCGAGCGATCCCGCTCTCGAGTCTCCGGACGCCCCGTCTTAAGGACAGCAACATGAGCATGGAAATCCTGCTGGGCGACGAGGCCGTCGGCCTCGGCGCGGTCCACGCCGGGCTGAGCGGCGCCTATTCCTACCCGGGCACGCCTGCCTCCGAGATCATGGAATACCTGATCCGGATCGGCCGCGGCGCCTCGTTTAAGGCGGCCTGGTCGGTCAATGAGAAGACCGCCTTCGAGGAAGCCCTGGGCTGCTCCTACGCCGGCAAGCGGGCTTTCGTCTCGTTCAAGCACGTCGGGCTCAACGTGGCTGCCGACCCGTTCATGAGCGCCGCGCTGACCGGAGCCAACGGCGGGTTCATCGTCTGTTCGGGCGACGATCCCAGCATGCACAGCTCCCAGAACGAGCAGGACAGCCGTTTCTACGCCCAGTTCGCCTTGATCCCCTGCTTCGAGCCGGCCGATCATCAGGAAGCCTACGACATGGCCCGTGAGGCCTTCGAGCTGTCCGAGCGGGTCAAGCTTCCCGTCATGATCCGGTTGACGACCCGGCTTGCGCACAGCCGGGCCGGTGTGGAAACCCGCCCGCCGCGGCCCGAGAACGAGATCCGGACGGGCGCTCGGCAGTGTTGGACGCTCCTGCCGGGGAACGCCCGCGTCCAGTTCAAGCGGGTTCTCGATCTCCAGCCCGAGCTCGTCCGGTACGCCTCGGAATCGCCCTTCACCCGGCTTGAGCTTCAGCCCGACGACCGCCGGCTGGGGATCATCGCCTCCGGCCTCGGATATAACTACGTTCGGGAAAACCTCGAGGGCTCCGGCTTGCGCCCCTCGATCCTAAAGATCTCGGTCTACCCGATCCCTGAAGACCTCGTCCGCCGTCTGGTCGAACACTGCGACACGATCCTGGTGGCCGAAGAGGGCTACCCGCTGATCGAGCGCCAGATCCGGGGCTTGTTCGGCATCCCCGGCAAGATCCTGATCGGCAAGATGAGCGGCCATCTGCCGCTGCAGGGCGAGCTGACGCCCGAGACTGTCCGGGCCGCCCTCGGACTGGCCCCGCTGGCGCGGCGGACTGCTGGCGATCTCCCGTTGGCCAACCGGCCGCCCCAGCTTTGCGTCGGGTGCCCCCACGCCGACACCTTCAAGGCTCTCAAGAAGGCCCTGGAGGGCCAGCCCGGGGCGACCATCTTCTCGGATATCGGCTGCTACACCCTGGGCTACTTCCCGCCCCACAACGCCGTCGACTCCTGCGTCTGCATGGGGGCCAGCGTCGGTATGGCCCACGGCGCGTCCCGGGCCGGAGTCCATCCGGCCGTCGGCGTCATCGGCGATTCGACCTTCGGCCACTCGGGCATCACCGCCCTGCTCAGCGCCGCGACCGCCGACGCCAACATGGTCCTGGTCATCCTGGACAACTGCACCGTGGCCATGACCGGCACCCAGCCGTCGTTCTCCACCGGCCGGCGGCTGCTGGAGATCGTTCGCGGCGTCGGCGTCCCGGCCGAACGGCTTCGCGTCATCACCCCGCTCCCCAAATTCCATGAGGAGAACGTCCGGGTCTTGCGGGAGGAGATCGCCCATCCCGGCCTTTCGGTGGTGGTGGCGGTACGGGAATGCCTGGAAGAAGCCAAGAAGAAGAACAAGCTTGGAGGCGCCCAGTGAGCGACACGCGCAAGCAGGACATCATCCTGGCCGGCGTCGGCGGGCAGGGCATCCTGTCGATCGCCTTCGTCATCGACAGCGCCGCCCTGAAAGAGGGCTTTCACGTCAAGCAGGCCGAGGTCCACGGCATGGCCCAGCGGGGCGGCGCGGTGACCTCCCATCTGCGGCTGTCCGAAGCGCGGATCTGGAGCGACCTCATCCCCCGCGGCGGGGCCGATCTGATCCTGAGCGTCGAGCCCTTGGAAGCCCTGCGGTATCTCGATTACCTCAAGCCCGACGGCCGGATCGTCACCAGCAGCGCCCCCTTCATCAACATCCCGGACTATCCCGACCAGGCCGACCTGCTTCGCCGGATCAAGGTCCTGCCCGGCAGCGTCGTCGTCGACAGCGACGCCCTGGCCAAGGAGGCCGGCTCCGGCCGGGCTCAGAACACAGTCATGCTGGGAGCCGCCGCCCGCTACCTTTTGCCCCGCGAGGAAACCCTGCGCGAGTTCGTCCGGGTGCTTTTCGAGCGGCGGGGCGAGAAGATTCTGGAGGCCAACCTGAAAGCCTTCGAGCTGGGCCGGCAAGCCTCGGCCTGATCCCATGGCCATCGATTTCAAGACCATCGATCGGATCTTCGCCGCGGCCGAGACGGACGGGCGCTCGTCGCTCTTCGAGCACGAGGTCTACCGGATGCTGCGGGCCTGCGGCCTGCGAGTGCCGAAGACCCTCTTCCTCCCGGCCGGGCGCCGGGCCATGGCCAAGGACCTGGCGGGCTTCAAGTCCGAAAAAGTCGTTCTGAAGATCACAGCCCCCCTGATCCAGCACAAGACCGATGTCGGCGGCGTCGCCTTCGTCAAGAAGAGCGCGACCGCCGTGAACGCAGCCTTGAAAGCCATGCTTCGCGACGTTCCGGGCCGATACCTGGACTGGCTTCGGACGAAGAGCCCGGCCGAAGCCGCCTCGCTCTCCCCCGAGGCCGTGGCGGCCGATATCCGGGGCGTTCTGGTCTGCGAGAGAGTCGAGTTCGAATCGTTCGGCTTCGGGCAGGAGCTTCTGCTCGGCCTCCGCAATACCCGCGAGTTCGGCCCGATCGTCTCGCTGGGCGCGGGAGGCGTGGAGGTCGAGTACCTCAACGAGCGCCTCAAGGAAGGCCGGGCCGTATCCATGGCCTCCGCCCACCTGCTGGGCCGGAAGGCGCTGGCGGCCCACCTCCGCCCCCTGGCCGTCCGCGACAAGCTGGTCAAGCCGTTCCGCGGCCGCCCCGCCCCGCTGACCGAGACCGCGCTCACGGGGACGGTTGCCGCGATCCTGGACCTGGCCGCGCATTACTCGCCGTTCGTCCGCGGCGGCGGCTTCGTCATCGAAGAGGCCGAGGTCAACCCGCTCGTCGTCCGCCACGGGATTCTGGTTCCGCTGGACGGGCTGTGCCGCTTCAGCCGGGCCCATGTCGATGTCGAGACGCGGCCGGTGGCGGGTCTCGAACCTCTGCTCAAGCCATCCTCGGCGGCCGTCATCGGCGTTTCCGACCGGATGAACATGGGCCGGGTCATCCTGCGCAACATCCTCAAGATGGGGTTCGATCGGGAGCGCGTTTATGTCGTCAAGCCGGGTGTGGCGGAGATCGATGGCTGCCGCTGCGTCCCGGCCGTGGCCGATCTGCCGGAGACGGTGGACCTCTTCGTTCTGACGCTTGGAGCCGAGCAGTGTGAGGGGGTGATGCGGGATCTGATCGCCCACGGCAAGGCCCGCTCGGTCATCATCATCGCCGGGGGCATGGGCGAGAAGCAGGGGACGCAGTCGATCGAGGGACGCATCCAGGCGCTCATCGCCGAAGGCCGGGCTAAGGGCCTGACGACCCCGGTCGTCAACGGCGGCAACTGCCTGGGCATCTACTCCAAGCCCGGCCGCTATGACACGACGTTCATCCCCGAGCACAAGCTCCGCTTCCCTCCCTCCGACAAGCCCGAGCTTGTCTACGTCAGCCAGAGCGGCGCCTTCATGATCTGCCGCATCAGCCAGATGGACCGCCTCGGTCCGCTCTACGCCGTCTCCCTAGGAAACCAAATCGACCTGCGGATCTCCGACTATCTGGCCTACCTCAAAGACGAGCCCGCGGCCCGGATCTTCGCCGTTTATGTCGAAGGGTTCAAGCCGGGCGACGGGTACCTGACGGCCCGGGCGGCCCGCGAGATTCTGAAGACGCCCGGACGCTACATCGTCGCCTATAAAGGCGGGCGCACCCCCGAGGGCCGTCTGGCCACGGCCGGGCACACCGCCTCGGTCGCGGGCGAGTACGGCGTCTGCCGGGCCGTCCTGGAGGACGCCGGCGTCCTCGTGACCGAGACCCTGGCTGACTTCGACGGCTATGTTTCCGCCCTCCATTCGCTCGGCGGCCGGTTCGCGGCCGGCAATCGGGCCGGGCTCATCAGCAACGCCGGGTTCGAGAGCGTGGCCATGTCGGACAGCTTGGCCGGCGGCGATCGGCTGGAGCTGGCGGTCTTCTCCGAGGCGACCAAGAAGCGGCTGGGCGAGCTCCTGGCTCCGGCCGGGATCGACAAGCTGCAGGACGTCAAAAACCCGATGGACACGACCCCGGCGGCCAACGATGAGGCCTTCTGCGAATGCGCCCGGGCGATCATGGACGACCCCGGCGTCGATTGCGGCGTCATCTCGCCCGTCCCTATGACCCAGAACATGCAGACCCTGGCCCCCGGCCCGGGCTATGCCGAGTCCATCGAGGCGCTCGGGAGCACCCCCTTGCGCCTGATCGAGATTTACCGGGCCTGCCGCAAGCCCTTGGTCGTGAACGTCGATGCCGGGAGACCCTACGATCCCATGGCCCGCATGCTCGAGGCGGCCGGCGTGCCGGTTTTCCGGCGGTCTGACGAGGCCGTCAAATTCCTGCGCCGGCTGGCCGCCCTGCAGGCCCGGCTGAAGGCGCTCTACGGCCGGGAGGGATGATGGAACGGATCACGGCCGACATCGCCGTGCTGGGCGGCGGGGAAGCCGGGATCGCCGCCGCCGTCCAGGCCTCCGAGATGGGCGCCACGGCGGCCGTGATCGAGCGGGCGGCCCAGCTCGGCGGCGCCTGCGTCTTCACTGGGACCCTGCCGAGCAAGGTCTTTTCAATCTCGGCCGGCGTTTTCGAGCTGATGCAGAAGGCCAAGAATTTCGGGATCAAGAGCGACGGTGCCTTCCGGTTGGACTATCACGAAGTCCTGGCCAGCCGGGCCCGGATCACCCGCTGCGATCAGGGGGTTATCGGAGCGCACCTGCGCGGACCGCATATTCGGGTCGTTCGCGGCGAAGCCGTCCTGCGGGATGCCCGGTGCCTCGCCGTCCGGGGGCCGGACGGGATCGAAATCGAGATCGAGGCGCCGCGCCTCGTCCTGGCGACCGGCTCGCGTCCGTTCCAGGTCCCCGGCCTGCCGACCGACGGCCGGGCCCTGCTCTCGACCGACGACCTGGTGGATATGCCGGAGCTTCCGGCCCGGATGATCGTCGTCGGAGCCGGGGTCATCGGCTCCGAATACGCCTTTATCTTCCGGACCTTCGGTGTCGAGATCGTCCTGATCGAGAAAGCCGAACACGCCCTCCCCGGCCAAGACAAGGACATCGTCGCGGTTATCGAGAAGGAGATGAAGCGGCGGGGCATCCGGTTCCTTCCCGGAACCGTTCTGCGGGACTACGAAGCCGGCGCCGACGGCCGGCCCGTGGTCACGACGGACAAGGGCGAGCGCATCGAGGCGGATAAAGTTTTAGTCTGTGTCGGGCGGACCCCGGCTACGGCCAACCTGGGCCTGGAAGAGGCCGGCGTCAAGCTGGGGGCCAAAGGGGAAATTCTCGTCGACGATCGGCTGCGGACTTCCGTCCCGGGTGTCTACGCCGCCGGCGACGTCCTGGGCCGCTGGATGCTTTCCGCCACGGGCATTCTGGAAGGGGCGGTCGCCGCCGAGAACGCGCTGGGCGGGGACCGGGCCGTCGACGAGCGGTTCGTGCCCAGCGGCATCTACACCCAGCCCGAGATCGGCGCGGCCGGCCTGACCGAGGCGGGGGCCGCGGCGGCGGGGTTCGAAACCGTCGTCGGGACCTGCACCTATTCGGGCCTGGTCAAGGCTTGCGCCACCTATTCTTATATGCCCGGCTTGATCAAGCTCGTCTTCGACAAGCCCTCGCACCGGCTGCTGGGCGCCCATGTCGTGGGATCGGAGGCCGCCGAGCTTATCCATCTGCACTCGCTGGCCCTGCGCTTGGGGGCGACCGCCGAAGACTTCGCCTACTCGATTTACCACCACCCCAGCCTGTCCGAAGGCTTCCGCGAGGCGGCCCGCGACGCCCTGGCCAAATGGAAATGAGGGCGAGCGATGAGAACCGTGGCCCTCCTCCTCGTCTCAAATGTTTTCATGACCTTCGCCTGGTACGGCCACCTCAAGTACAAGAACTCGCCGCTGTGGAAGGCGATCCTGGCCTCCTGGTCCATCGCCTTCATCGAATACTGCTTCCAGGTGCCCGCCAACCGGATCGGCCACGGCACCATGAGCGCGGCCCAGCTCAAAACCATCCAGGAGGTGATCACCCTGGTCGTCTTTGCCGTGTTCTCCGTCCTCTACTTGAAAGAGGAGTTCCGTTGGAACTACCTGGTGGGCTTCGCCTTTCTGGTCATCGGCGCCTTCTTCATTTTCAAGAAATGGTGACAGCCGGGCTTGACGCCGCTTCGGGCCCGGACATAATAAGCGCGAATCGTCGACCGCGGAGGCACGCATGAAACGTCTCGTTCCCACCATTCTGATGGCCCTTCTGGCCGCCGGCGGAGCGATCGCCGGCCCGGCCGGCGTCCCGCGGCCCGAGTACCCGCGGCCCGAGCTCGTTCGAGCCGACTGGCTGAACCTCAACGGCGATTGGGCCTTCGCCGTCGATCAATCCGACTCGGGCGAGGAGCGCGGGCTGCCGGGCGGTGCGGGCTTTGATCGGACGATCCGCGTCCCTTTCGCCCCGGAAAGCCCGCTGTCCGGAATCGGTCAGACCGATTTCATGGCCGCCGTCTGGTATAAACGCGGCCTTCCTCTCCCGGAGGCCTGGCGCGGCCGCCGCCTCCTGCTCCATTTCGAGGCGGTCGACTACGAGACCACCGTCTGGATCAACGGCCGGAAAGCGGGCGGGCACGCGGGCGGCTACACGCCCTTCTCCCTGGACATCACCGACTTTCTAACGCCGAAGGATAACGTGCTCATTGTCCGGGCCCGGGATGACGTTCGTTCGGGCCGCCAGCCGACCGGCAAGCAGAGCCACCAATTCGCCTCCTACGGCTGCGTCTATCGCCGCACCACGGGCATCTGGCAGACGGTCTGGCTCGAGCCGGCCCCGGCGGTCCGGATCGAGCGCTTCAAGGCTTCGGCCGACATAGACAACGGCGAGGCCAACCTTCATGTCTACTTCAACGCGGCTCCCGAGGGCGGAACGGTCACGGCCAGGGTTTCGTTTGAAGGGCGGCCGATCGCTTCGCTGACGAAAAAAGCCGAGCGGATCGTTCGCTTCGCCGTTCCGATCAAGGATGCCAAGCTCTGGGATGTGCGCAAGCCCAATCTCTACGACGTCGAGATCGTTTATGAAAAGGACAAGGCCGCGGCCGATCGGGTGACCGGTTACTTCGGCCTGCGCAAGATCGAGGTCCGGGGCAACAAATTCGTTCTCAATAATCGTCCCCTTTTTCTGCGGACCGTCCTGGATCAGGGTTTCTACTCCGACGGGATCTACACCGCTCCGGACGACGCCGCCTTGAAGAAAGACATCGAGCTGGCCTTGAGTCTCGGGTTCGACGGTGCCCGCCTCCACCAGAAGGTCTTCGAGCGCCGGTTTCTCTATTGGGCCGACCGGCTGGGCTATCTCGTCTGGGGGGAGTTCCCCGATTGGGGCTTGGACCTGGGCCGGCCCGAAGCCTACCTGACTTTTTCCCGGGAATGGACCGAAGCCGTGGAGCGGGATCAGAACCACCCCGCGCTCGTCGGCTGGTGCCCGTTGAACGAGCAGTGGGGGAGCCCTTTCCCGGGCCTGATCCCCGCGGTCTTCAAATTGACCAAGCTTCTCGACCCTTCGCGGCCGGTCATCGACGCCTCGGGCGGCTCGCACCAGGTCGTACCGGACCTCTTTGACGCCCACGATTACGACCAGGACCCGGCCGCCTTCAAGGTTCGCCACGACGGCCTCCTGGCTTCGCCGCCGAAGCCGCACATGAACGGCGGTCCGGAGCGGAACGTCCCTTACGCCGGCCAACCCTATTTCCTGAGCGAGTACGGAGGCATCTGGTGGAACCCGGGCCAGGCCGACGCTAAGGCCTGGGGCTACGGCGACCGGCCCAAGACGCTGGCGGAGTACCTGGATCGCTTTAAGCGCCTGACCGACATCCTGCTCGATAATCCGGCCGTGGCCGGGTTCTGCTACACCCAGCTGACCGACGTGGAGCAGGAGGTCAACGGGCTTTTGAGTTTCGATCGCCGGCCCAAGCATGATCCGGCCTTCTTCTTCCAGATCAACCAACGCCGGGCGGCTATCGAGAAATGAGCTTTGCGGCGCGGGCCGGCCGGAGAGAACGGGCGTTCGCCTGGATCCTGACCCTCGCCTTTCTGGCCGGGGCGGCGGGCGGGATCGTTGCCCCCGTCCAGGAGATGCTTTGGAGCCGCGGGCTCCGTCCGGCGGCGAGGTTCGCCGGCGCCGTCCGCGCCGACGAGAGCTTCAATCTCTACCGCCGGGACGGGCGAAGCCGGCGTTCCCCCTTGCCTGGTGAAACGGGGGCGGAGCGGAAGACGGACGGGCCCGGATTCTGATAGAATTGGGCTGACGGAGATAGCTCGGGAGAGGTTGCTCATGGCGCCGTTCCAAACGCGTTCCGCAAAGGTCTTTCGGCCGGCGATGGTCGGTCTCCTGCTTCTGGTTTTGGCTGTTCACGGCGCGGCCGCGGCGTCCAAGAGCTACTCTTTCCCCGACGTCCGGATCGCCATCCATATCGACCGCGACGGCTCCTTCACGGTCGAAGAGCGCCGGACCTATGAATTCAGCGGCGCCTTCAGCTGGGCCGACTTGACCATCCCGCTCCAGGTCGATCGGTCCGGCCGGTCCTTCGACGTCCGGGTGGAGGATTTTACGGTTGAGGACGAAAACGAGCGGCCCCTCCGGATCGAGGCCGGCCGTAGCGGCGGCCGGTTCGCCGCCAAGTGGTTCTACTCCGCCAAGGACGAACGGCGGACCTTCGTCATCCGCTACCGGGTTCGGGCCGGCATCATGAGCTATCCCGACGTCAGCGAGCTCTACTGGCAGGCCATAGGGGATGGTTGGAGCAAGCCGACGGCCCGGGCGGAGGTCGTGGTGACGCTGCCCGAGCCTTTGGCCGCGCCGTCGGACATGCTCGTCTACGGCCACGGCCCGCTCTCGGGGACGTCGGAGATCATCGATAGCCGGACTGCCCGATTTGCGGCCACGGATATAGCGGCCGGGCAGTTTCTGGAGATCCGGGTCGTCTGGCCGACCGGCATCGTCGCCGGAGTCCCGGCCGGAGGGATGGATAAAGCGGCCATCATGGCCGAGGAGTCGCACTTCGTCGAGGATACCATCGGCCGGGCCATCGAAATCCGGGACGCTGCGATCAGGAAAAACCGGGCCGCCAATCGTTGGGCCGCGATCTGGGCCGTTTGGCAGCTCCTTGGTCCGCTGATCTTCCTGGCCTTCTATATTCCCGCCTGGCGGCGGAGCGGCCGCGAATATGTCGTGCCCAATCCCCCCGCGTACGCCCACGAGCCGCCCTCCGACCTGCCACCTCCCTTGGTCGAGCACTTGCTCAAACAGGGAGGGACCGCTTCGCCTCGGGCTTTCACGGCCACCCTCTTTGATTTGGCCCGGCGCGGCTATTTCAAGATCGAGGATCGGATGGAAGTGAAGGCCGGGCTGTTCGGGTCGAAGGAGAAGACCGAAACAACCCTGACCTTGGAAAGCCTGACGGGGCGGGCGAAGGGCGGTCGGCCCGGGCCGGGCCTCCGGCCATTCGAGCGGGACGTGCTCGATCTGGTGTTCGGCCTGGCCGGGGGAGGCTATGTCCAACCGGGCCAAGCCGTCGCTCTTGATGATCTCAAAGCCTGGCTGAAGAAGAATCCGACGGAGTTCCAGAAGTGGTTTCGCGACTGGGCCGCGTCCATCAAGGCCGAAGCCAAAGGGCTCGGCTTCCTCGAGCCGGAATCCATCCGGCTGCGGAAGACGTTCGCCTGGGCCGTTCTGCCGGCCGCCTTTCTGACCGTCAACATCCCGCTCCTGATCCTGGCGGCGACTCTCATCCCCAAGCTGGCCCGTCGGGCCCGGCCCTGGATCGAAGAGAATGCCCAATGGAAGGGCTTGGAGAAATTCCTGCGGGATTTCGGGGAGTTCAAAGACCTTCCGCCCCAGGCCTACGTCTTATGGGAAAGCTATCTCGTCTACGGCATCCTCTTCGGCCAGGCCCGCAGGATTCTCAAGGCTTTGCCGATGATCCTGCAGGATGACCGGGCCGTCGCCCCGGTCTGGTATATGAGCCTCGGCCATTCCGGGTTGAGCGGATTCGACGGCCTTTCCTCGTTGGTCCACGGCATCGAATCGACGGCTTCCGCCATCGAGCACGCCAGCACCTCGGCCGCGCATTATTCCTCGGGCGGCGGCGGCGGCTTCAGCGGCGGAGGAGGGGGCGGGGGGGGCGGCGGCGGGGGCGGCGCGGGCTGAAACGCACTCCGGCCGGTCGGGCTCCCTTCCTCCCGCCGCTTTTGATACAATGGCGGCGATGAGCAAAGCCCCGGCGGCCGTTCTTCTTTTCCTCGCGATCGGCTTGCTTCTATCCGGGCCGGCGTCCGCCCAGACCGCGGCCCGGCCCGATGCCGGCAAGTTTCTTCCGCGCGAGGTCCTGGGCTGGATGGCGGAGCCGGCGGACCAGCTCTTCGACGCCGAAACGATCTTCGATTATATCGACGGTGCGGGCGAAGTCTACCGGGCCTACAATATGAAGGGGCTGGTCTCCCGGAAATTCCTGAAACAGGGCGGCCCCGCGATCATCGCCGACTTGTTCGATATGGGCTCGTCCGCCGACGCCTTCGGCGTCTTCAGCCACGACCTGGATGGGGAGGACTGGTCTTTGGGCCAGGCCAGCCTGTACAAGGGGGGGCTTCTCAACATCTGGCAGGACTGCTACTTCGCTGCCCTGTATGCCGAGGACGAGACCGACGAGACAAAGGCGGCGCTGCGGGAGATGGGGCGTCGGCTCGTGGCCGCGCTTCCCGGCGGTGGGGCTAAGCCGGATCTTTTGGCCGTCCTTCCCGCGGGCTATGATGATCCGAAGCGAGTCCGCTTTCTGCACAGCCCGGTCATCCTGAACTATCACTTCTTTCTGGCCTCCGAAAACATTCTCGGGCTTGACGAGCGGACGGACGTCGTGCTGGCCGCGGCGGCCGACAAGAGCGTCCTATTGGCGGTCCGCTATCCCACGCCCGCCCGGGCCGAGCCCGCTCTGCGCGCTTTTCGGGCGGCCCTGATGCCGGGGACGAACGAGGGGCGGGCTTACCGGTCCCCCGCCGGCACCTGGACGGCGGCCGGGCTTGCGGGCGGG
>JAPKZJ010000043.1 GCA_026393855.1 Candidatus Aminicenantes bacterium | reverse complement strand
AATTCTAGAAGATCTTTTGTTCGATCCCGAGGGCCTTGGCCACCGCCCGGATCTCGTCGTCGGTCAGGCCTTCACCCAGCCCGCCGTGCAATAGGTCCATCCGCTCGTAGGCGGCGATCGTCTCGGCGTACTCGATGCGGTCCACGGCCCGCTTGACGGATTGATCGGAGCGGGCCACGGTGCCGTGCTTGCTCCAGACGACGATGCGGTGCGACCGCAGAGAGGCGACGGTGGCGGCCATGAGCTCGGCCGAGCCCGGAACCGCGAAGGGAAGGCAGCCCAGGCCTTCCGGCAGGTTCACGATGGCTTCCGGCTGCCAGCGCAGGAGGCGGCGGCTCAGATAGGTTTCGTCCCGGTAGGCCGGAATGTGGCTCAAATAGGTCAGCGAGACCGGCTGGGCGTGGACGACGGCGTGGAAATTCGTCCCGGCGGCGCGGACCTGGTCCTGGTGGACGGCCAGATGGGAGTTGAATTCGCTGGTCAGACGGTCGAACAGGCGGCGGGGCGAAGTGTACAGCCGCCCGGTCCGGCCTCCTTCATCGACGGCCACGAAACCTAGATTGGCGGCCGGGTCCTGGATGGCCTCGCGGAGTCGTCGCCCCGAGCCGGTCACCAAGAGGCATCCCCGCGCCAGCTCGGGGACGGCCAGCGGGAGATCGATCGTTTCGACCGAGGGAAAGTGGCGGCGGGGCTCGACGGGCCAGCCCAAGAAGACCGAGATGTTGCCCGCGGCGCCTTCGCTGGCGCCGATCTCGGACAGCCGCCGCCCGGCCTCGCCGACCATGGCGGACATCTCGCTCAAATCCGGATAGGGGGGGAAGATCGACATCGTACGCTCCTTCGCTTTCAGTGGCCGATCGCCAGCTTGATGAGCCCCGCTTTCTCCAAGGCTTGGGCATGTTTGAGGATCGCGGCCGCATCGATCGGCTTGAACTCGAGCCCCAGTCGATCGCGGATCTTGGCCAGGTCCGTCCGGCCGTCGGCCGAGAAGAAGAGCTGGAGCAGATAGGAATACCCGTAGTTCTGAAAGATGTCCATCATCAGGGCCCGGTCCGCCGACAGGGCTTCCGAGATCTTCGTGTAGGGCGCCGAATCCGAAATCTTCAACGGGGTCACCTTAACGGGCACGATGGCCCGCAGCCGGGTCTCCTCGGGCGAAGCCTTGCCGAAGTCCGCGGCGTAGCCGTTGAAAGCGACCGCCGTCCGGACGTAGCCCTTGACCTGTTCCAGAGACGCCGTCTTCAACGCCTCCAGGCCGCCCAGCATGCCGGTCAGGTAGGCGTCGGACTTGGGCTTGCCGGCGGTTAGGTCGCGGATCCGGAGGATGGCGGCCCGGCTCAGCTCCGCGGCCTGCTCGACCATGGCCAATCCGGTGCGACAGGCCTTGCCGCCGTCGGCTTTGCCGATCGCGGCGAGGTCCTCCCGGACCCGGGCCAGCGTCGCCTGAACGAATAGGGCCCGGTCCTCAAAAGCGACCCGGATGACCTTTTCCAGAACCTCCTCCGTCCCTAGGCACGAGGCCAGGGCGGAGGCGGCGCCGATGAATGCCACCCGCTTGAGCTGGGTCGGGTCGGACTTGTCGGGGCGATCGCGGTCCGTGTGGTACCAGAAGTCGGGCCAGACGTTGAAGGAGAAAGCGGGGATGTCCGCGTCCGCGCTTAGGAAGACGCCGTGGTCGCTGCCCCCGACATACGGGCTCATCGTGTAGCGGAAGGGCTGCTCCGAGCCGTTCTTGTCGGTGATCGGCGCGGGGAAGGTGAGCCATGGGGATTGGACGTGGTGGGCATACATCTCGATGTTGGTCCGGAAGACGTATTCGGCAAAGCCGCGGATCACACCCTCGAGGAAGGTCATTTTATTATAGGTCGGCATCTCGATGTTGAAGAAGGCCTGGCTTTTTTCCAGGTCTTCGCCGACCATGTCCATGTTGACGACGCCGAAGATGCGGTCGGCCATCTCGGGATATTGGCCGAAGAAGGCCATCGTTCCCGAGCCTTCTTCGCTCATCAGGAAATAGATCGACCGTTCCGGCCGCGGGACGCGCCCTTCCCGGACGAGACGGGCCAGGGTCCGGGCGATCTCGGCCAGAGTCACGCAGGCGCTGTCGTTGTCGTTGGCGCCTTGGTAGATGTTCCGCTCGAAGAGATGGGCGGTGAAGAGAAAGCCTTTCTTGTCCGGGGC
>JAPKZJ010000042.1 GCA_026393855.1 Candidatus Aminicenantes bacterium | reverse complement strand
CAGCCCTCGCTCGAGGCCGCACGCAAGCGGCTGGCCCTGCTTTTCCGGGACTTCGTGGTCGGCATCAACGGCACCTCGCACCTGGTTCTGGTCAAGACCACCCCCGGCAACGCCGGCGGCGTGGCCTCGCTGATCGACGGCTTCCGCCGCCCGGGCATCCTGGGCACAGTGGCGGGCGACGACACCATCCTGATCGTCGTCGATACCGAAACCCGCCGGACGGAGGTCGAGCGCGAGCTGCGCGCCCTGCTCCAGGGTGCATAAAAGATACTTCCAACCCTTCTTTCATAGGTCCCATTCCATCAATCGCACCAAAGGAGTTCGTCGTGTCTAAAATCATACTTGCCTATTCCGGAGGCCTCGACACCTCCGTCATCCTCAAATGGCTGGCCGAAAAGGGGAACGATGTCGTGGCCTACGTCGCCGACGTCGGGCAGAACGAGGATCTCGAGGCCGTCAAGGCCAAGGCCTTGGCCACGGGCGCGTCCAAAGCCGTCGTGGTCGACCTCAAGCGCGAGCTGGTCACCGATTACGTCTTCGCCGCCGTCAAAGCGAACGCGGTCTACGAGGGCCGCTATCTGCTCGGCACGTCCCTGGCCCGGCCGCTCATCGCCAAGGCCCAGGTCGCCTTGGCCCACACCGAGGGGGCGACCCATGTCGCCCACGGGGCCACGGGGAAGGGCAACGATCAGGTCCGCTTCGAGCTGAGCTATGCCGCGCTGGATCCGGCCCTCAAGATCATCTCGCCCTGGAAGGACCCGGAATTCCTGGCTGCCTTCAAAGGCCGTCCCGACTTGCTGGACTACGCTAAGGCGCACGGCATCGACGTTAAGGCCTCGTCGGGCAAGCCTTTCAGCGAGGACGCCAACCTCATCCACATCAGTCACGAGTCAGGCATCCTCGAGGATCCGGCCGCCGACGCGGGCGAGGGCATCTACAGCTGGACGACCAGCCCGACCGCCGCGCCGGACAGCCAGACCATGATCGAGATCACCTTCAAGGACGGTGAGCCGGTGGCGGTGGAGGACAAGACGCACGGCGTCGGCAGGACCGACCCGCTGGGGATGTTCGAGCTGCTCAACGAGCTGGGGGCCAAGAACGGCATCGGCCGGGTCGACATGGTCGAGAACCGCTTCGTCGGAGTTAAGAGCCGCGGCATTTACGAAACGCCGGGGCTGACCATCCTGCTGGCTGCCCACAAGGACATCGAAGGCATCGCCATGGACCGCGAGGTTATGCGGCTGCGCGACTCGCTTTCGCCCAAGTTCGCCGAGTTCGTCTACAACGGGTTCTGGTTCTCGCCCGAGATGGACTTTCTGATGGCCGCCATCAACAAGAGCCAGGAGGTCGTGGATGGGGTCGTCCGGCTGGCCCTCTACAAGGGCACCGCCGCGCCGGTGGCCCGCCGCTCGCACAGCTCGCTCTACGACAAGGACCTGAGCTCGATGGACATCGAGGGCGGCTTCGACCAGACCGATTCGCGGGGCTTCATTGCCATCAACGCCATCCGGCTCAAGGCTCACCACGTCATCATGGCCAAGCGGGGCAAGAAGGTGACGGGCTTCCTTAGGAACGGGAAATGAGCGGCGAGGGTGGGGCGGGCGGCAGTTCAGGCGGAAGGCCGCCTGGCGCCGGAACGGGGACGGTCTGGGGACGGAGGTTCGCGGGTCAGGCGCGCGTGGAATTGTTCGATCGGTTCAATGCCTCGATTAAAGAGGACTCCTTTCTGGCCGCGGCGGAGATCCTGGCCTCGGCGGCTTACGCCAGGGCGTTGGGACGAGCGGGGATTTTAAGTCCAAGCGAAGTCGAAGAGACGTTGGCGGGGTTGGCTCGGGTGGGGGCGCGGATCGCGGCCGGCGAGGCCGACATCTCGAGGTTCGAGGATATCCATTCGGCGGTCGAGATTCTTCTAACCGAGGAGATCGGCGAAGTCGGGCGGAAGCTCCACACCGGCCGCAGCCGGAACGAGCAGGTAACGACCGACGAGCGACTGTGGCTGAAAGAGAAGATCCCGGAAGCGATCGAAGCCGTGGCGGCGACGGAAGCGGCTCTAGCCCGGCTGGCCGAGGCGCATCCGGAGGCGGTATGGCCGGGATACACGCATCTCCAACCGGCGCAGGTCGTACCGTTCTCGATGTGGGCGATGTCGTTTGCCGCGCCGATGGTGCGGGCGAGGGAGCGGCTAGGGGAGGCCTTGGCCAGGGTCGACGTCCTGCCGCTCGGGTCGGGGGCGCTGGCCGGCTCGACGGTCGCCCTCGATCGGGAGAAGATGAGGGCGGACCTGGGATTCGGCCGCGTGACGGAAAACCCGATGGACGC
>JAPKZJ010000041.1 GCA_026393855.1 Candidatus Aminicenantes bacterium | reverse complement strand
GCCGTAGGACATCATGCAGAACGAGGGATGATTGCCGTAGGCCTTGACGATCCGCTCGCTCTCTTTATAGAGCCAAGCGTCGATCGGCTTGCCGTCGCCGATCTCGGCCCACAGCGGGCATTCGACGTAGAGATAGATCCCGGCCTCGTCGGCGGCGTCGAAGGCGGCCTCCGGGGGGCACCAGGAATGGAATCGAATGTGGTTGAGGCCGTGGGCCTTGGCCACTTGGCAGATCCGCCACCATTCATCCTGGGTCATCGGCGGATAGCCGGTCTTGGGGAAGATGCAGCATTCCAAGGTGCCCCGCAAAAAGACGGGCCGGCCGTTGACAAGGAAGCGGGTCCCCTGGGCTTTGAATTCGCGCAGGCCGAAGCGGATCGTCTTGTCGTCCTGGATCGCGGCCACAAGCCCGCGGACCGAGACGGTCAGGGCATAGACGCTCGGCGAGAACTCGTCCCAAAGGGCCGCGTCGGGCCCGAGGGGATAATCGACCGACGTCTCGGAACGGCCCTCGGCGGCCGAAAAGCGCACATAGAGCGGCGCCACCGGGGCGGTCCCGGGGGCGTTGGGGCGGCTCGCGGTCAGGACCATGTTGCCCGTATGGACCCGGCCCGTCGCGTTGACCAGGGCGACCGTGACGCGGGCTTTGCGTCCGGGGACATCGGGATCGACGCGGACTTCGTCGATATACAGGGCCGATCCCGCCGCCAGGGTGATGCGGCCGACGATGCCGTTCCAGTTCGTCTGGGTGTGGTCGGAGACGCTGTGGGCGTTTTCGCCGACGTCGATCTCCTTGATCCGGTTGTCGACCCGGATGAGCAGGCGGTGGCGGCCGGGTAACCCCAGGCGGGTCAGGTCGTAGTCGTGCGGCGTGCTGAGGCTGTCGCAAGTTCCGGCCTCGTTGCCGTCGACCCAGACCTTGGTTTCCCAATGGACACGCTCCAGCGTCAGGAGGATGCGACGACCCTTCCAGGACTTGGGAACCGAAATCTCCCGCTGATACCAAGCCGGCCCGACATAGTGCTTGGTCGGGTTGAGCCAAAACGGAACTTTAATGGAGCCGGGCTTTCGGTAAGGGGCGTACTCGGGGGCGGTGAACCAGGACTTGTCCACGATGCCGCCGGTCCACTTGGTGTCGACAGTGACGTCGTCCCCCATCCCCGCCTCGGTCAGCGAGCCGGGCAGCCGCACGACCTTGATGAGATCCACCGGCAGGGTCTTTTCAAACCAGCGCTCGACTAGGCCTTTATCGGCAGGGTCCAGGCGCATCATCCAATGGCCCGAGAGGTCGCCGGGCACTTTGACGACAGAGGGCTTGACGGGCGCTTCAGCCCTTCTGAATTGCCCGGCGGCCGCCGCAGGAGCCGTTAGGGTTGAGGCGACGACCAGCGCGAATATCGCGGCGGAGGCGAGGCATCGGGAAAAGCGAGCGATCATGGATTTGTCCTTGATTGGTCGGGAATCCATACTTCCGCATGATGATAAGGAATCGCCCGGCCAAATGCAACGAA
>JAPKZJ010000040.1 GCA_026393855.1 Candidatus Aminicenantes bacterium | reverse complement strand
GTGACGAAGGACATCGGCTTGCCCGCGGGCACCCGGTTGAAGACGACTTCGATGTCGCCGTTGGCCGATTCGGCCACGATCGGACCGGACACGTTGGTCAGCTTGATGCCGCCGCCGGCGGACTCGATCTCGATTTGGCCGCTGACGTTCTCGATCAAGACCTTGTCCAGGTTGGCGCCGTCGATCTTGAGCGAAGTCCCGGTCGGGACCTTGATGTCCAAGTCGTAGGCCTGCCGCCAGGATTCGACTTCCAAGGTTACGACGTTATCCTCTTCCTCGACCGTCAGGCCCGACCCGGCCAGCGGCACGGGTTTGAGGCCGGCGGCTTTGGCCTGCTTGTCCTTTTTGGACTTCTCGTCCTCACGTTCGAAAAAGGCCAGAGCCTGGGGCGCCCGGGCGGGCCGCGGTGTCGGGACGACGGCGGCGGTGCCGCTCGAGGGGGGGGCGGCCGGAGCGGGCATGCCGGGAATCCCGGCCAGGGCCGGCCCGAAGTCGTTCTTGACGACCGATTTGGCCCGAGCGGTAGCCTCGATGACGATGTCTTTCCCGTCGTAGCCGGAAATCTTGACCGAGCCGAACATGACGTTGGCTTCGAAGGTGGCCGGCTGGCCTGGCTTGCTGAGAGGGATGACCAGCCGCTCGGGGGCGGCAGATTCGGCCGTCAGCCCGGCGATGCCGGCCGCGGCCAGCAGCAGGGCCGGGATGAGGACGCGAAGAAGGGTCTTGTTCATGGGAATCTCCTTAAGTGATTTCATTTGGATTTGCGAATCAGGATATCGCCGTTCAGGGTTTCGCAGCGGATCTCGGGCCCGCCCTTGCCGACCCGGACGCCGGTGAAGCCGCCCCGGCCGTACACCGTCTTGCCGTCGCGCTTTTCGACCTTGACGGGCTCGGCCGGCAGGGACGTCACGGCGTAGTCGGACAGGGCTTCTCCGGTCATGGACTTGAGCCGCAGGTCGGCCGCCAGCCCGTCGCGGAAGGACAGGTCGACATCGCCGTTGACGGTGGTGAAGGCGCAGGCCGCGCCGGGGTTGCGGGTGAAGACGGCCTTGAGGTCCCCGTTGACCGTGTCGGCCTCGCCGGAGCCGGCGATGCCGTCCAGGGTCACCTTGCCGTTGACGTTGGAGACGTCGAAGGCGCCTTCCACCCCGCGCACCGCCACGTCGCCCTCGGTCACCGTCTTGATCCCCAACCGCGTCCGGCGGGGGACTTTGACGCTGAACTCGTAGACGACGATGTAGCCGGGGTCGTTCCAGCGGGCCCCGCGGCGCTTGCGCTCCTCGTCGCGGAAGGGACCGTCGACGAAGAGGTCGACGGTGTTGCCCTTCTGGGTGATCTTGAGGTCGACCTCGGCCTTGGCCTTGGCGATGCGGTCCTGGGCCACGGCCTTGATCGTCTTGCGGATAGAGACCTCGACGGTCGCGACGTCGGCCGCCTGGACGTCGATGCCGCCGAAGATGTTGTCGATCAGCAGCTCCGCCGGCTGGGCCGGGTCAACAAGCTTGAACGACTTGCGGATGTCTTCCTTGGCTTCGAACTTGTATTCCTTGTCCCTGGGCCCGGCGAGCAGAGCCGGAAGCGCCAGGGCGGCGGCTAAGAGGATCGTGACGGCGAAATGTTTTTTCACGGGGTGTCTTCCTCAGATGGTCAGCTGGCGGATGCCGTTCTCGGCCTGCTTGCGGACGGCCGGGTCGA
>JAPKZJ010000039.1 GCA_026393855.1 Candidatus Aminicenantes bacterium | reverse complement strand
ACGCTGGCGTAGGCCGAGCTGATGTCCCAGCCCAGCCCCCTCCCGAGGCCCGGCGCCTTGGCATAGACCGAAGTCATGCGCTCCACGGTCAGGGGCGAGAGGATCCGACGGCCCTTGTATTCGCCCTTGGCCAGCATCATCTGGGCGAAGACGGCCAGGTCGTCGGCCGTGGAAAAGAGGCCGGCGTTGCCCGAGATGCCGCCCTGGGCCCGAGCCAGGGGATCATGGACCACCCCCCGCAAAGGCTTCCCGTCGTAAACCTGGGTTGGAACGACGAGCGAGAGGAATTCCGGGGGCGGGTTGTAGAAAGTATGGGCCATGCCCAGAGGCTTGAAGATCTCCTCGGCCGCGAACTCGGCGATGGTCTTGCGAGTGATCTTTTTGACGATCGCGGCCAGAGTGATGTAGTTCAGACAGGAGTAGGTGAACTTGGCGCCCGGGGGATCGGACTTCGGCAATCCGCCGATATAGATGACGAGCGATTCGACCGGGACGGGCGAGCCGAACTTCTTCTCGGCCTCGGCCGCATCCGTATAGGGCGGGAGGCCCGAAGTGTGGGTCATGAGATGCCAGAGCCGGACGTCATCGCCGGGCTTGCCGTCGGGCCCTTGGATCGGCGCGAACTCGGGGATGTAGTCCTTGACCTTCTCGTAAAGCGACAGCTCGCCCCGTTCGGCCAGGATCATAACCGCCGTGGCGGTGGCGATGGGCTTGGTCAGAGAGGCCAGGTCGAAGATCATATCGGCCGACATCGGACGGCGGTCGGGCACGATCTGGCTGTCGCCGAATGCCTCCCGCAGGACGACCTTGCCCTTACGTTGGACCAGAACGACGGCGCCCGGGAAATCCTTGCGGGCAATCGCTTCGCGGACGATGGCCGAAACCCGTTTGAGACGGTCCGGGTCCATCCCGACATCCTTGGCTCCCCCGCCGGGCAAGCCTTTCCCCCCGCAAGCGGAAGCAGCCAGAATCAGTATGGCCAGGAGCCCGACGGCAAGTCCCGGGCGGTCGCCAAGCAGGCGCCGTTTTGTCACTTGCGCCGTTCGCGGACCGCGAATACCGGGCAGGGGGCGTGGCGGATGACTTTCTCGGCCACCGAGCCGAGGACGAGGTGATGCCAGCCGGAGTGGCCGTGGGTGGCAATGACGATCAAGTCGACATTTTCCTCTTCGGCGATCCGGATGATCTCCTTGGCCGGGGTGCCGTGGCCCAGGACGGCCCGCGCCTTGAGGCCGGCGGGAACCGCGGTCTTGATCAGCTCGAGGAGCTTGGTCTCGGCATCCTTATGCAGGATGTTCTCATACTCGGGAACTTCGAACTCGAAGTTGGGGTCGGTCGGCTTGGGCGGCAGGACGGGAATGACGTGGGCCAAGACGAGCTCGGCCTGGAAGAGCCCGGCCAGATCGGCCGCGGCGGAGATCCCCTGCATCGAGGCGTCGCTGAAATCGGTCGAACAAAGAATTTTCTTGATTGACAGCATCTTCTCTTCCTTCCGCCGACGCCTTTCCGGCGTGGCCTCTCATGTTTAGCACAGGGCTCGGCGCCATGTCAATTTGCCGGGTTTGACGGGCGGCCCGTTCTCATAGCGGCAAAGAGGGCCAGCCCTGTCCCGGGCTCCGATCCCGCCGCCCCATCGTCAAAGCGCCCGCACCGCGCTTTCGATGCGCTCCAAAGCCTGCGCCAGCACGGAGCGCGGACAGCCGACGTTCAGGCGCAGAAACCCGGCCAGCGCCGGACCGAACTTGAGGCCGTCATCGAGGTAGACGCGGGCCTTGTCCAGGAAAAACAAGAAGACCGCGTGGGGATCGAGGCCGAGGTCCCGGGCGTCGAGAAGTCCCAGGTATGTGCCTTGCGGTTTCAGAAAGCGGAGCCGCGGCAAGCGTTCACGGACGAACGCGGCGGCGAAGTCGAGGTTGCCCTCGAGATACGCCACCAGCTCGTCCCGCCATGCTCCGCCTTCGGCGTAGGCCGCTTCCATGGCCGGGACGCCGAAGACGTTGCTGATGGTCAGGCCGGCGTCTTCGATCTCCTGGCGCAGCAGGCCCCGCAAACGATCGTCGGGAACGACGGCAAAGGAGGCGCTCAAGCCGGCCGTGTTGAAGGTCTTGCTGGGAGCCTGCAGGGTGAC
>JAPKZJ010000038.1 GCA_026393855.1 Candidatus Aminicenantes bacterium | reverse complement strand
CGCGTCAAAGACGCTGAGGACATCTCGGTTAGTTAGGAGGTTTCCGCTCCCGGATGTGTCGCCCTCGTGGCCTTCATCCTGGATAACAACCACCGTTCCGTTCGGCTTCTTGATCCTGGCGGCGATGTAGGTCCACCCGTTTTGCTGAGATCCACTCGAGCTTGACCATGATCTCCACACGGAGAGCTTCGCCGTCTTGGCGGTCTTGCTGATCGAAACGGTCTGCTTTGCTCCGAATGAGTACCAAGCGGGGGAATCATTGTAGGAGATATTGAAGATAAGATTGTTCTCATAGCCGACGCCTCCGCCCATGTCCGTCCAGCCGGACCTTCCCCCGGTGAACGTTCCGTTGGTGAGGAGGTTAGCCATAATGTTTCACGCGAAAGAAAAGAGAGGGAGCGCGCCCGTCGGCCGCAAGGCGTTCCGAGTCACGCTCCCTCTCCCGGTCAGTCGAGCGTCAGGGTGAGATTCCCCGCCGCAAACTTGAGCACGTCGCCGGCTCCGACGGCCTTGGAGGCCGTGAGCGACCCGTGGGCAAGCATGTTCCCGCCCGAGGCCGCGTCGAAGATGGCGAAGTGGGTGATCGTCCCCCAGGAGCCGGAGGCCTCCGGGAAGCTCAGGTCGTTGGCGTTCGCGATAGAGCCGCTCGAAGCGGCGTTCCAGTCGGCGGCGGCCGTCTGCTTCCGGGAGTAGTTGTTACCCGAGGGCTCGGCCAGGCCGGTCCCGGCGTCGGTCGGGTCCGCGGTCGAGAGAGCGAGGTAGGCCGTGGGAAGCGTGAACGAGGTCTTCCCCACGATGTGATCGAGAATCTTATTCTCGGCATAATTCGCGAAGGATCCCATTGGTGATTCTCCTTATCCGTCCCCGATCAGCTGACCGGAGCGTGCCGGGCGAAGCCCTTGTGGACGATCGCGCCGAGGACGCCGCTACCCGTGCCGTCGCCGGTGGGGGCCTTGAGGTTGACCTGGATGAAAGCCTTCGGGCCGACATAGGCGAGCGACTTCACGGTGTCGCTCTCGTCGGTCTCGGCGTCCTTGGTGAAAGTCGGCTCCGAGCCCAAGAGATCCTCGTCCGCAACGGCGGTGAACGCACCGGCCGCGGCGTCCGCCTCCTTGATCTCGAACTCGTAGTCATTCACCTGGGCGCCCAGGGCACCCGAGATGCAGTCGATCCGGGCCCCGTTGTAGCCCCGGAGATCGATGACCTCTCCGGTCACAGCGCCGGCCGCTTTGGTCCGGGCTGCGAACTTCGAGGAGATGGTCGAAGCGATGTTGTGCAACATATCGCGCATGGTTGCCGCCTCCTTACGCGGCGATCTTCATCTTGCGGAGCGCCTCGCCCAGGACGACCTGCGCGTCCACCCGGCGCCGGAACAGGAAGCCGATCTTCCCGCCCGTCGCGTAGACCTCGACCAGGCGTTGGACCTCGATCGAGAGCCGCTCGATGATCCAGTAGGCCTGGGCGAAGTCGCCGAACATGACCGGGAAGGCGTTGGCCGCCACGTCCGGCATGTCCACGGCTTCGAAGATCGAGTAGCCGAGGAGAGTGGACGGCTGGCCGGCCTGCAGGCCCGGGCGCCAGAGATACTGGCCGTTGTTGTCCTTGAGCAGGGCGATCTTGCCGACCGTCTTGCGGTTCATCAGGAACCGAGCCCCCTTGGCATAGTCGGCGGGCAGGTCGTAGATCAGGTTGATGAAGCTGTCGCCCGTGAAGGTCGAGGCCGAGCCGCTCTTGACGAACGAGATCTCGGAGTTCGTGAGCAGCCCCTCGGGCTTGCTCTTGCCGTTGGCCGAGATGAAGGCCACGCCTTCCTTCTTGGCGAACTTCTGGGCCGCCTTCCGGTACAGGTAGCTCTCGAGGTTGAAGTCCGCGTCCTCGAGCAGCGTCTTCTTGATCAGGACGAGCGCCCGGATGACGTGCGGGTCGAACCGCTCCATCTTGAATTTGGCGTCACCCTCGGTCAGGGCTTCGTCATCCCAGGCGCAGTCGATCGTGTCGCCGCCTTCCTTGGGGAACTCGACCGAGGAACCGCCGATCGTTTCGACGGTGGCCAGCTGGCGAACCGGCGAGATCTCAGTCAGGATCTCGATCAGCTTGTTCCGCCGTTCGGTGGGGGCGATGTAGCCGCCGACCGTGTCGTCGGAGGTCCGCATGAGCTTCTGCTCGTCGGGACCGACGGCGCCCTTGCGGAGCCAGCCCGAGAAAGCCTTGACCTCGGGGGCGTCCCCGCCCTTGGCCTCGGGCACGCCCGCGAAGGGCGGCCGGGTCATCTTGGTCTCGAGCTCGTCGATCCGCGCCTTGAGGCCGTCGGTTTCCTTGGCCTTGGCCTCGACGGCATCGAGCTTGTCCCAGACCTTCTTCTCGATGGCCTGGAAATCGGTCTTGGTGAGGTTCCCCTTCTGGTGTTCCTCGTGGGCCCGGCGCA
>JAPKZJ010000037.1 GCA_026393855.1 Candidatus Aminicenantes bacterium | reverse complement strand
ACGGCAACGCTGTCCGGCCGCACGATCTTGACCCGATCGGCCATCTTAAGGGCGGTCGGCAGATACCCCTGATTGGCCACCGTTACGGTCAGCTCGAAGACGTCCTTTTCTTTCTTGAGCGGCTTGAGCCCGCCCCCCATGACCTTGAGCAGGGGCAGGGATTTGTACATAAACAGGTTGAACTTGGCTTCCTTGACGATCCAATCCTCGAGCAGCTCCACGGGCGGGTTCTGGCTCCAGAACTTGGGGTTGAAGCCGCCGATTTCGACCTCGCCCAGAACGGGATGGTTGAACTTGGTCCAGGGCTTGAAATAGCGGCCGCCGAGCGTTTCGTCGATGAACCGGAGCTGTTCGAGGGTCGTGACCCGGCCGTCGCCGTCGTAATCCTGCAAACGGCCTCCGTTCCAAAGCTCGTCGCCGTACCATACGGCGCCGTAATAGAGATAGCCGAAATCGGGCGAATGGCCGAAGAGGGGAGACCCTCGAGGGGGCTCGGGCTCCTCGCCGGCCGCGGCGCCGGGCCGGCCGCCCATCCCGCCGCCGCGCTCGCCGCCGGTGGAGTAGTCGAAGTAGGTGTCGCCGGCCCGGGAGTAGCCGGTCAGCTTCTTGCCTTCCTGATCGAAGAACTTATAGATCTTCAGATCCTCGGGGAACATAGCCTCGTCCATTTTGCTCGTGGACGGCCCGTGCAGAAGCATCGGCACGCTCGTATCCATGGTCTGAACGACCGAGACATTGGGGTGCTCGAGGAGGAATAGGACGACATAGCGCGTCTCCACCTCGGACAGCGGGTAGTCCCCGGCCCCGCCCTGCGTCCAGCCGCGGCCGGTCAGGTCCAGGCCGGGCATGGGCCGCCAGTTCTCGGGATAGTTGCGGTGCAAGTCCAGGCCGCCGATGCCGTCTTCGTTGACCCGGCCGTCGCCGTCGTTGTCGATCCCCTCGCTCTGGACGATATAGTCACCCTTGCCGTCGGTGGCCCGGATCATGGCCCGGCCGCTCTTGTCGGCCGGATCGATGATCATCGTGCCCTTGCCCGGCTCGACCTTTTTGCGGACCTGCAGGATGAACCCATCGCCGTCGAGGTCCTCGGGCGGGTCTTCGTCCAGCAGTCCGTCGCGGTCGTCATCATAAGGCTTGACGGTGCTGCGCAGGGACTGGGCCGTCTGAAGGTAGAGCTCGGATCCGTCGGGGTTGTTTTTGACCCTGACATAGAGGGCCCGGGTGTCCACCAGCGCGGTGATTTCGGGGTCCTTGCCGTATTGGGTCAGGACGTGGTGGGCCAGCCAGAGGGCGGACTCGGCCGCCGTGACTTCGCCCGAATGGCGGTTGCCCTCGACGAACATGGCCGGCTTGTCGGTGTCCTTGCCGGTCGCCTTGTTGGTGATCGTGATCTGCCAGATGTCGCGCCCTTCGAAGCTTTTGCCGACCGAGTAGAGATCAACCAAGCCCGGGTAGTCCTTGGCCCATTGCTGCAGGAAGGCCGTGATCTCGTCGTAAGTATGGTAGTGGAGAAAGTCCATCGTCCCCGGCGTCTTGGGCTTGACGAAGACATAGTTGGCCCTGGGGAAGAAGCTGGCCCCGTGGCGGACGCCGCCGACGATGTAGGCGTTCGTCGGCTTCGGTTCGAAGCCGCCCCGCGGGAAGTCCTGGCCGGCGGCGGACAACAGGACGAGCCCGCACAAGGCCCCGAAAGCGACGGCGCGGAATGAAGTTTTCATGGGGGAAACGCTCCTTTCTCGAAGGCTGCCCGGAGCATACTCCGCCACTGCGCGCGAAGTCAATTCAGGCCCGGAATCGGCGCGGTGAAGCCCTGATCCCTTTTCCCTATCGGATCGCTCGTAAAAATAATTGGAACCTTTTTGCGAGATCCATCGTCTTAAATAATGGAAACGATAAATAAGGAGAAAAACAATGAAAGCCATACAGAAACTCGGGATCTTCGCCGCGGCCCTGGTGCTGAGCCTGATCGGGTTCAGCCTGATCGCGTCGCCGTCCGTAGGCATGCTGCAGATCGGCAAGCAGGCCGGTAACGAGATCATCGCCAACTACCTGCAAAAGATCGAAGCCCCGCCCGTGTTCATCACCGTCCGCGGCTAAGATCGAGGCAAGTCTTTGAAGAATCGTTCGGAGAGCCGGGAAGAGAGGGTGGTCATCGAAACGGCGGTCCTGTCAAGGATGGACCGAGACCCAGACCAAAACACCGCGCGTTCGGCCCGCCCCATTCCCATCCGATAGAACCCCCAGGAAGGCTCTATGAGATCTTCCTGGGGGATTTTTTTTGCCCGCCGGGGGATAGAAGCGCCACGGCCCAGCAGGCGATGGCGCCGCCGCGACCGATGAGCCCGGTCGCCTCGTTGGTCTTGGCTTTGATCCCCAGCCGGTCCGGCCGGATCCCGAGCCGCGGACAGAGCGCGGCCTTGATGGCCGCGACATGTGGTCCGATTTTCGGCCGCTCGGCCACGACCACCACGTCCACGTGGCGGACGGCCAACCGGCGCTTCTTCAGCCCGGCCATGACGGCATCCAGCAACTCGAGGCTGCGGGCGCCTTTATAGCGCACGTCGGTGTCCGGAAACAGCGTCCCGATGTCGCCTTGGCCCGCGGCCCCCAGCAGGGCGTCGATGACGGCGTGGATGAGGGCGTCGCCGTCGGAATGCCCCAACAAGCCCCGGTCATGCGGGATCTCGACGCCGCCTAAGAAGAGCGGGCGCCCTTTGACCAGTCGGTGTAAATCGTATCCCAGCCCGATCCTAGTGTCCCGTCTCATGAAGATAACTCCCATGATCGCCCTGGAGACGGGACACTTCCAGGGGGGAGACAAGCTCCCCCCTCGGCGCTGCGCTGACCCCCTGAGGGAGGCTTCGCCGCCCCCCTCATACTCCCCAGCGGTTGTGCGTCTTCCAAGTTCAGATTCATCTCAACGAATTTCCGGGACGCACAACTAGCGTCCAAGGAAGGCCTCCGCCGCGGTCAGGTCCAACGGGGACGTGATCTTGAGGTTGCGGAGATCGCCGGGGACGATCATGACCGGCAGGCCCAGCCGTTCGAGCAGCGACGCCTCGTCCGTGCCGGAGACCCCGGCCTCCCGGGCCGCGTCCAAAGCCCGCAGGAGCAGCCCTGCCGCAAAGCCCTGCGGCGTCTGGACCCGAACCAGCCGGTCGCGCTCGATCGTGCGGACGATGCGCCCGGATTCGACTTCCTTGACGGTATCCTCGAGCGGAAGTCCGGGCACGGCGGCGCCGAAGGCCCGGGCGCCTTCCAGAACCCGTTCGATGAGGTCCTGGGTCACGAGCGGCCGAGCCCCGTCGTGGATCAAGACGATGTCGTCGTCCTTGAGCTTGAGGGCGGCTACTCCGTTGGCCACCGAATCCTGGCGGCGCTCCCCTCCGCGCACGACGGCGGTGACCTTGGCGTAGCGGGAAGCGTCCTTGGCCCCTTGGGCCGCCTCACCCAGGACGAGGACGACGGCGTCGACATGCGGGCTGGCATCGAAGGCGGCCAGGCTCCAATCCAGGACCGGACGGCCCCGCAGCGGCGCAAACTGCTTGAGCCCGCCGAAGCGACGTCCTTCGCCGGCAGCGACGATCACGGCCGCGACCCGGCTCATGCTCAGCGGTCCTCGTTGTAGCGGCCGAAGATCATCTTGCCCACCGTGGTTTGCAGGACCGAAGTGACGGTGATGTCGATGGTCTGGCCGATCCAGCGGCGGGAGTTGTCGACCACGACCATCGTCCCGTCATCCAGGTAGGCGACGCCCTGGTCCTTCTCCTTGCCTTCCTTGATCAGGAAAACTCTCATTTGCTCGCCGGGCAGGACGACGGGCTTGAGGGAATTGGCCAGCTCGTTGGTATTGAGGACGGCCAGGCCGTGCAGCCGGGCCACCTTGTTCAGGTTGACATCGTTGGTCACGATCTTGCCGTCCATCTGCTTGGCCAGCTCGATCAGCTTGGAGTCCACGTCGCGCACTTCGGGGAAGTCGAGCTCCGTGATCATGACCGAAACGGTCTTGGACTTTTGGAGGTGGTCCAGGATGTCTAGGCCGCGCCGGCCGCGCTGGCGTTTGAGCCCATCGGCCGAGTCGGCCACAAGCTGGAGCTCCTTGAGCACGAACTGGGGCACAACCAGGGTGCCCTCGATGAACCCGGTGTCGCAAAGGTCGGCGATGCGGCCGTCGATGATGACGCTGGTGTCCAGAATCTTGTAGACGCGGCCGACGCTCTTTTCCCGGAAGAAGCGGAAGAGGTAGGCCGGGTCCAGCCATTCGGACTTCCGCGTCCCGGTCAGAAATCCGATGTACGGCATGATCAGGAGAAAGAGAATCCGCAGGAAGCGGGCCGAGGAAGCGTCCGTCGCGACAGTGGCGGCCACCGTCCCCAAGCCCCAGCCCAGGGCGACGCCGGCGAAAGTCCCCACGGTCGAGCCCCAGATGATCTTAAAGGGCGTCTTGCGGATGAGGGTCTCGAGATAAATGATCACCCCGGCCAGCAGGAGGCCGACCGCGGCCGCCAGCCGCGGAGCGAGGCCGAACGGGGGGACGAAGTAGCCCGCCGCCGCGGCTAAAAGAAGGATGAACAAGCGGAAGATCAGGATGCCCATGGACCGGCCTCTTCAAGGATGATGAGTGCGGACTCCATTATATTACAAAACGAGATCGACGGCCTTGCGGACGGAGGGGACTCCGATCAGCCGGACGTCGGGCAGGCTTTCCTTTTCCAGGCCGGGGAGGTTGCCCTGCGGCAGGATCACCGTATCGAACCCCAGGGCGGCGGCTTCGCGGACCCGGGCCGCGGCTTGGCCCACGGAGCGGACCTCGCCGCTCAGGCCGACCTCGCCGAACGCGGCCAAGCCGGGCGGGGCGGGGCGGTTCTTGAGGCCGGAGACGACGGACAGGACGATCCCCAGATCGGCCGCCGGCTCCTCGATCGTGACACCGCCGGCCACGTTGAGGTAGATGTCTTCGCCGGCGAAGCTGTAGCCCAGCTTCTTCTCCACCACCGCCAACAGCATGGCCGTCCGGAAATGGTCCAGCCCGACCGACATCCGGCGGGGGTTGCCGGCGAACAGGGTCGAGGAAACGAGCGACTGCACCTCGATCAGCAGCGGGCGCGAGCCCTTGATGGTGGCGACGACGACGCTGCCGGGTTCGTTGGCCGGACGCTCCTTGAGGAAGAAGGCCGAAGGGTTGGGGATGGGCTGCAGCCCGGCCGAGGTCATCTCAAAGATGGCCAGCTCGGAGACCGGGCCGAAGCGGTTCTTGAGGGCCCGCAGGACCCGGTGGCTGTGGTCGCGCTCGCCCTCGAACAGCAGGACGACGTCGACCATGTGCTCGAGCGACTTGGGTCCGGCCAGGGCGCCTTCCTTCGTGATATGCCCGATTAAGAAGGCGGCGACGCCGTTCCTCTTGGCGTACCGGAAGACCTGGTTGGCGACCTCGCGGACCTGGCTGATCGTGCCGGGGCTGGAACTGAGCTTGGAGGAATAGACGGTCTGGATCGAGTCCACCACCAAGACCTGCGGCCGCAGCCGCTCGGCCTGGGCCAGGATCCGCTCCAGGCCGGTCTCGGCCAGGAGGAAGAGCGCGTCGCCGGGCGCGCCCAGGCGGTCGCCCCGCAGCTTGATCTGCTCCAGCGATTCCTCGCCGGAGACGTAGAGGACGGTCTCGCCCCGGCCGGCAAAGTCGCCTGATATCTGCAGGAGGAGGGTCGACTTGCCGATCCCCGGCTCGCCGCCGATCAGCACCAGCGATCCCATAACGACCCCGCCGCCCAGAACCTTGTTGAACTCCTCCATCCCGACCCGGACCCGCGGCTTGCGGGCCGCTTTGATGTCCTTGTAGGCGACCGGCTCGGCCGGGGCGAAAGCGGCTTCTTCGGCAACGGCCGGGCTCTCGACCAGCTCTTCGACCAGGGTGTTCCATTCGCCGCAGGACGGGCAACGGCCCATCCACTTGGGGGTCTGGGCGCCGCAGGACTGACAGATGAAGACGGCCTTGGGCTTGGCCACGGCTCACTCTTCGTCGCCGGACCGGGACCTCTGGATGAGGGCCCGCACGGCGGCCTGGTCGGTGCTCTCGAACTTGGCGAACTTGTCGCGGAAGGCGACGTAGATCGAATCAGTCGGGCCGTTGCGCTGCTTGGCCACGTCGATCTCGGCGATTCCCTTCCAGGTGTCGTCCTTGAGCCGGTCCTCCTTGGAAAGATACCGCTCCTTGCGGTAGATGAACATGACCACATCGGCGTCCTGCTCCAGGGCGCCCGACTCGCGCAGGTCCGAGAGCTGGGGCTTGGGCTCCTTGCGGCCCTTCTCCGGGGCCCGGCTGAGCTGGGAGATGCCGACGACGGGGATGTGCAGCTCCTTGGCCAGCTCCTTGAGGGAGCGGGAGATGTTGGCCATCTCCTGGTTGCGGTTCTCGAACCGGTCGCCGGCCCGCATCAGCTGGATGTAGTCCAGGAAAACGATGTCCAGATGATGCTCCAGCTTCAGTCGGCGCGCCTTGGCCTTCATCTCGGTCAGCGACAGGCCGGGCGTCTCGTCGATGTAGATGCGGGCCCGCGACAGCGACTCGGCGCTCAGCCGCAGGCGCTCCATCTCGACGTCGTTGACGAATCCGGAGCGGGCCTCCCGGATGTCCACCTCCGCGTCGGCGCAGAGCATGCGCATGGCCAGGGATTCCTTGGACATTTCCATGGAGAAGAAACCGACCGCGTAGTTGGTCTTCAGTCCGACGTGCTGAGAGATGTTCAGGCACAGAGCGGTCTTGCCCATGGAGGGCCGGGCCGCGACGATGATCATCTCGGACGGCTGAAAGCCCAGGGTCAACCGGTCCAAGTCGGGAAATCCGGTCGGCACCCCGGTCACGGCGTTGTTTTTGCCGCGGTGCTCCTCGATGATCTTGAGGGCCGGCTCGGCGATTTCGCGAAGCGGGATGAAGCCCTGCTTGATCCGCTGCTCGGAAGCGTCAATGATGGCCGCCTGGGCCTCGCCCAGGAGGTCGTCGGGGTCCATCTTCTCCTCGTAGCCGGCCTGGATGATGCGGGCCGAGGCGAAGATGAGCCGGCGGAGGACGGCCTTTTCCTTGATGACCCGGGCGTAGTATTCGACGTTGAGGCTGCGCGGGACGCCGTCCACGAGCGAGCCGATGTAGGCCGCCCCGCCGACCTCGTCCAGGAGGCCGGCCCGGCGAAGCTCCTCGTTCAGGCTGAGCAGCTCCACCCCAACGTGTTTCTCGATCAGGACGATGATGGCGCCCAGGATCTTTTTGTGGGCGTCTTTATAGAAATCGTCGAGGCTGATGATCGATAGGACGACGTTCAGGTTTTCGTTGGCCACCAGGATGGCGCCCAGGACCGTCCGCTCGGCTTCGGGGCTGTGGGGCGGCGTCTTCTTCAAGAACATCAGGTCGAGTTCCACGCGCCCCTCCTTCCGTCCATGCGGAGATGAAAGCCCCGCCGCCATCGCCATCGCCGTTGGCGGCGATGGCGATGGGGACTGATGTCTTAGACTTCGGTTTCCGGCTTTTCGACCGGCTCGGGCTTGGCGGCCGGCTCGGTCGCGGATTCGCCCTCTTCGACCGTCTTCGCCGGTCGATTGGGGCTCATCGGGGCGACGGCAGAGCCTGCCGGCGCCTCTTCCTCTTCCTTGACGACTTGGACTTTGATCTCGGCCCGATCGTCGTGGTAGATCTTGATCGGGACGGCGTAGTTGCCCAGCCGTTTGAGCGGCTCGTCGAGGACGATCTTCTTCTTGTCGATGTCGAAGCCCAGCTTGTCCAGGGCGTCCTTGAGGTCGGACGCACTGACCGATCCGAAAATGTGGTCCTTTTCGCCGGCCTTCCGGGCGAAGGTCAGGGTCACTTGGTTGAGCTTCTTGATCAGGTCCTGGAAGCTCGAGCGCTCGACCTCGACTTTCTTCTTCAGCGAAGCCTTCTCGATGTCGATCATCTTCAGGTTGGAGGCGGTGACCTCCAGAGCCAGCTTGCGGGGGATCAGGTAATTGCGGCCGTAGCCGGCGGCGACATTCAAGATGTCGCCCTTGTGGCCGACGTTCTCCACGTCCTGCTTCAGGATGACCTTCATGGGGCTCTCCCTCAGCTCTCGACGTAGGGCAGCAGCGCCAGGTGGCGGGCCCGCTTGATGGCCTCGGCCAGCTTGCGCTGGTGGAAGGAGCAGGTCCCGGTGACACGCCGGGGGGAGATCTTGCCGCGGTCGGGGATGTACTTCTTCAGGATATCAGCCGATTTGTAGTCGATGAACTTGACGTTCCGCTGACAGAACCGGCAGAACTTTTTCTTGGGGGGGAAGAACTTCTTGTAGCCGCCGCGCTCCTGGCGGTCGGGCCGCTCGTCGCGGCGATCTCGGGGTCCGCTGGATTCAGCCATCTTACGCCTCCTCGCGTTTCTTGTCCGCCGGGGCCTCGGCGGCGGCGTCCGGGGCCGGGGCTTCGCCCGGCTTGGGCTTGCTGTGGGGCTTCTTCTTGCGGCGCATGTTCTGCTGCGTCTCCTTGATCAGGGTCAGGTAGCGCAGAACCGTGTCCATCTGGCGGAACCGCCGGGCCAGCTCGGCCGGGATGTCGGGGCCGCCCTCGTAGTGGAAGAAGAAGTAGTAGGCGTCGTGGAACTTGCCCAGGGCATAGGCCGTCCGGCGCTTGCCCCACTTGTCCACCTTGGCCATCTTGCCCTGACGCTGGGCGATGACGTCGGCCATCTGGGTGACGATGGCCTCGGCCTCCTCTTCGGTCAATTGGGGGGAGAGGAGGAACCCCGTCTCGTACTGTCTCATCGCGTTCTCCTTATGGTTTAGCAGCCCTCACTCTTACGGTGAGGACAAGGAGGGGGATTTTTAGGTCCCCTCGTGCATTCAATTATAATCGTTCATGGCCTTGTCGATATTCCCGGCCAGGACCAGGTCGAGAGCCTCCACGGCCCGGTCCAGGGCTTCGTCGAACGCTTTCCGCTCGTCCTTGCGAAAGGGCGCCAGGACGAAGCGGACGATGTCGGCGCCGGCCGGAGCCGGCCCGATGCCCAGCCGCAGCCGGGGAAACCCGGTCGTGCCCAGGCAGGCCGTGACGGAGGCCATACCCTTGTGCGTCCCGGGGCTGCCTTCGCGGCGGACCCGGATCTGGCCGAGCGGGATGTCGACGTCGTCGTAGGCCACCAGCAGGCGGTCCGGAGCGACCGGTCCGCCGCAGACGATGGCCTGGGCCGACTGGCCGCTGTCGTTCATGAAGGTCTGGGGCAGGGCCAGCAAGACCCGCTCGCCGCCGCGCCGGCCCTCGCCGGTCTTGGCCAGAAAGCGGTTCTTCTTCAGGCGCACGTCCCACTCCTCGGCCGCCCGCTTGACCAGCAGAAAGCCGGCATTATGCCGCGTCTCCGCGTAGCGACGGCCCGGATTCCCCAGGCCCACGACGGCCCACAAAGGTCACCCCTTCTCCTCTTCCTTGCCCTTCTCGGCCCGTTCCTTCTTGATGACCTCGGGCTCGGCCGCGGCGGCCTCCGCACCTTCGACACCCTCTTCGACCACAGGGGCCTCCACTTTCTCCTCGTGCGGCACCTGGACCAGGGCGATGACCACGCCCGGCTCGGTGATGAGCTTGATGCCTTCGGGCAGGGCCACCTCGGACGCCTTGAGCGACTGGTGGATGTGAAGCTCCGAGACGTCGACGGCGAGATGCTCGGGGATAAGGGCCGGCAGACACTCGACGGTCAACTCGCGGGTCATGAAGTCGATGAACCCGCCCTCGGTCTTGACGCCGAAGGCCTCGCCGACGAGCTCGATCGGGACCTGGACCCGGATGATCTTGTCCATGGCGATCTGGATCAGATCGGCATGCAGAACCTCGTCCGTGGTCGAGTCGATCTGAACGTCCTTGATCATGACGTCCCGCTCCTCGGTCCCCACGGCGATCCGGAACAGGGTGTTCAAGCCCAGCTCGGACTTGAGGATCTGGATGACGTCCTTCTTGCTCAGGACGAGCGGCAGGCTGGCAACCCCCGCACCGTAGAGGATGGCGGGAAGCTTGCCGGACTGCCGGATGCGGTAAGACGCGTTCTTGCCGAAAGCGTCGCGTTTTTCGCTGGGGATGACCAGGCTCATGGATTTTTCTCCTTAGTCGAACAGTGAGCTCACGGAGCTGCGCTCGTTGATCCGCCGGATGGCTTCGCCGAAGAGCTCGGCCACCGACAGGGTCCGTATCTTGGGACAGCCCTTGCTGGCTTCGTTGAGGGGGATGGTGTTGGTGACGATCAGCTGCTCGATGGGCGAGGCCATCAGCCGCTCGACGGCCGGGCCCGAGAGGACGGGGTGGGTGGCGCAGGCCAAGACCCGCTTAGCCCCCGACTTGACCAGGGCTTCGGCCCCCAGGACCAGGGTCCCGGCGGTGTCGACCATGTCGTCGTAGATGACGCAATTCTGGTCCGTGACGTCGCCGATGACGTTGAACACCTCGGCCACGTTGGGGCGGGGACGGCGCTTGTCGATGATGGCCAGCTTGGCCCCCAGCTTCTTGGCGAAATGCTTGGCCCGGCCCACGCCGCCGGCATCGGGGGAGACGACGGTCAGCTCGCCCAGCCCCAGGCTGAGCAGATGCCGGGTCAGGACGGGGACGCTGGTCAGGTTGTCCACGGGGATGGAAAAGAAACCCTGAATCTGGGGCGAGTGCAGGTCCATGGCCAGCAGGCGGTCGGCGCCGGCCGCTTCCAGCAGGTCGGCCATCAACCGGGCCGAGATGGGCACCCGGGGTCGGTCCTTCCAATCCTGGCGGGCGTAGGCGTAATACGGCATGACCGCCGTGATCCGCTCGGCCGAGGCCCGCTTGAAGGCGTCGATCATCAGAAACAGCTCCATCATGTGGGCGTTGGCCGGATGGCAGCCGCTCTGGATGATGAAGATGTCTTCGCCGCGCACGTTCTCGTCGATGTAGTAGTGGATCTCGCCGTCGCTGAAGCGCTCCAGGACGCTGTTGCCCAGGAACTTCTTGCCGTACTGGGCGATCTCCTGCGCCAGGGGGAGGTTGGAGCTCCCGGCAAAGATCTTCATGGTCCTTCCTTTATCGTCGAATTCAGCACTTATCGCCTGGTTCTGGGGCGGGAGGATTCGAACCCCCGAATGGCGGGTCCAAAGCCCGCTGCCTTACCACTTGGCGACACCCCAGCCTCGATGTCCGGCCAGCCTTGCTCCCGGGTCACGGTTTCCAGAAGGACAAAACGGCTCGGCCCGGAAGCCGCGGCCAGGCAATCGCCGGCCGCGCTCCGGTCGCGGAACACTCCGTACACCGCCGAGCCCGATCCCGTCACCAGGGACAATTCGGCGCCCCGGGCCTGGAAAAACCGCTTTATCTCTTGGAGCTGAGGATAAAAGCGAAAGATCGTCCCCTCGAGTTCGTTCTCGAGAGAGGCGATCTCTCCGGTCTCGAAAAAGCGGCTTATTCTACTGTTTTCAGGCCTCGAAGTCAATGACGGGGCGGGGGGCTCGAGAGCGCGGTAGATGAGAGGGGTCGGGACGGGGAAATCGGGGATCGCTAGAACGAGGAAGCGGAGCTCGAGCTCGACCAAGGGCGTCAGCACGTCGCCGATGCCCTCGCCCAGGCACAGCCCCCCGGTGAAGAAGAACGGCACATCCGCTCCGAGCTCACGGCCCAACCCGGCCAGCTCGCCGGGCTCGAGGCCCAGCTCCCAAAGGCGATTGAGTCCGAGAAGCGTCATGGCCGCGTCGCTGCTGCCGCCGGCCAGCCCCCGGCCGGCCGGAATCCGCTTCTCGACCCGGATCGCGGCCCCCCGCGCGGCTCCGGTCCGATGCTGCAGGAGACGGGCCGCCTTGACGATCAGGTTCGTCTCGTCCCAGGGGACTTCGGGATCATCGCCCGCGATCCGCACCTCGGGCCCGGGGATCTCCTCGATCTCCAGGACATCATGCAGGCCGACCCATTGAAACAGGGTCCTTATATCGTGATAGCCGTCGGGCCGGCGGCGCACAACCTCCAAGCCGAGGTTGATCTTGGCGAAGGATTTAATCCTCATCGCGAAGCAGCCTCTCCATCTCGAGCTTCGTCAAGCGGACAAATGAAGGAGGGAGGGACGGCCGGCGGGCCGCAGCGGCGCCCGCCTCGTTCGCGGTCAGGCCGAGCACGGTCAGCGACCCCGAACTGGTCGCGGCCCGGAAGCCGAGCTTGCGCGGGACGGCCGAGCGAGGGAATAGCTCGTCCACACGGAAATCGAAACCGTTCCGGCTGCCCGCGATGACGCAGCCTTGCGCATCGCGCGTCAAGGTCCAGCCGGCGGGACTCCCGGCTCCGTCCGGACCGTCCGGCCAGCGGCCGCTCAGCAGGCCGACCATTTCGGCGACGCTCAACGGAAATCCCAGCCCAGCCTCAAGCACGTCGGCCCTGGCTCCGGTCCAATAGGCTTTTCGGGCCGGGACAACGAGGGTGGCTTCTTCGCCCTCGACGACCACCGAGAAGATCGTCCGGCTCAGGGGGTCAAGGGCTTCCAGGCCGGCCCGCTCCGGCGGGACGAGCAGAAAGACCATCTTGGCCCGGGCCGACGCGCCGCCGCGGGAGTAGCGGATCGAAGCGGATCCCTGGATGGACTCGATTCGTTCGGGAAGGGGGGCCAGCGAGAGACGGCCCGGGCGGCAGGCAACGGCCAGGAGAACGACTGCCGCGCCAATTGCGAATCGGCCTTTCACCGGTCGGTTCCTCTTGCTGCGGCGCGCCGTCAATCGAGCTTGAAGCCGTAGTCCTCGGCTTTGGCTTTGGCTTCGGGAGAGACGTCGGCCCGGGGCGCGCCGGGCTCATCCAGCTTGAACCCGTAATCGCTGGTCTGGATCCGCTTGCGCTTCTCCAGGCGCACGGCCTCGGCCTCGCGCTGCATGCGCTTGCGCCGCAGGATCGGGTAGAAGGGGGATTTGAGCTTCTTCCCGAAACAGGCCATATTGGGGTTGCGGATGAGCAGAAGGATGAAGACCCCGAAAACGATTAATATACCGTAAGTCCCGATGTTCATGATTATTCCTCGCGGCCCGGGCGGCCCTGCAGGGCGCACCGGAGCCTAATTATACATTCGCGGCGCTAGAACCCCGATTTTCAAATCGGGGTCATAAGCGCCGCTCAGTATTAACCCTGCAAATACCCCGGGCTTTAGCCCAGGGCATCGAGCGGGTTTATTATAGGCGGGAAGAAGAGAAAAGGGAAGGCGGCCGCGGGGCCGGATGGGCCAAGGCCGTCAGTCTTCCTGAAACTCCGGGATCTTGCGGCGTTCCTTATCCCGGCCGATCTGGAATCCGATGACAAAGGCCGAGGTCACGACCATTGCGGTAAAGAGGATTCGAAAAAAGTCTTTCATCAGAACTACCCGCGATTATTGTAGCCGATGGCGCAAAAAAGTCAACTAGGAGGGGCTCCGGCGATGGGGGTTCGCTATGCGTAAATATTTGCGCCGTGGCGTCTCGCTTTTCTCGGCGGCTCGGAACTCGCGTTCCGCATTGATCTAACGGTGTTTGTACAGCCCGCTCAGACATCCTCGCCGTCCCGCTTCTTTCCGAGCGGGATACCCGCGAAAAACGAGAACACGCGGCGATATTTCCGCATAAGCGCTCACCCCCATCGCCGGCGCCTTTGTGGAAGGCTTCGTTTAAAGGCAAAACATCGCTTTAAGAAAGAACCCCAACAATAAAAAGTCGGTTTGATTTTTAGCTCGGCGGCTTCTATATTGAAGCCGGAGAACTACCCCATGAGAGTCCTACTGCTGCTGCTGACCGTTCTATTTCTCGTAGCCGGATTCGCCTTGGCCCAAGGCGTCCGCAAGCCCGTCTGGGCGGGCCAGTTCTATGACGCCGACGGCGAGCGCCTGGGACGGCAGATCGACGGCTTCCTGGCCGCCGCCGCCCCGGCCCACCCGGCCGGCCCGATCCGGGCCCTTATCGTGCCCCATGCCGGCTATGTCTATTCCGGCCGCATTGCCGCCCTCGGCTACAAGCTCGTCCAAAGCGCAGACTTCGAAACGGTGGTCATCCTCGGGCCGACGCATCGAGTCGACTTCCGGGGCGCCTCGATCTGGCCCGACGGCGCTTTCGAAACACCGCTTGGCTCGGCCGCAGTGGATGCCGAGGCCGCCGCCGCCCTGGCCAAGGCTACCGGATTCCGGTTCGTCCCTGAAGCCCATGCCGAGGAGCACTCGGTCGAGGTCCAAGTGCCGTTCATCCAGCGGGTCTTGCCGAAGGCCCGGATTGTGCCCATCGTCCTGGGTCGGCCCGATGAAGCAACGATGCGGACGCTGGCCTCGGCCCTGGCCGGGCTGGCCAAGTCCCGCAGGATCCTAGTCGTCGCCTCCACCGATATGTCCCATTTTCTGAACAAAAAGAAAGCCGCTGCCGAGGACGCCGCGACGATCGATCTGGTCCGCAGCCGCCAAACATCCGCCCTCCTGCGCCTGGTCGAGAGAGGGGAGAATATACTCTGCGGCGGAGCGGGCGTTCTGACGGCGCTCTATTACGCCGAACGCCTGGGGTCGCCGACCGTCGACATCCTCGCCCGCGCCGACTCAACCGAGGGCGGAGGCCCCGACGACCGCGTCGTCGGGTATTTCGCGGCCGCGATTTCGGTCCCGCCCGCTGGCGCGGATCAGGCCGGCAAAGAGGGAGCGGCCGTGTCGGGACGCTCGGCCAAGGAAGGGGAGCAAGCGGCTTCCTTGACGGACGAGCAGAAAAAAGAGCTTCTGGCCCTGGCCCGCCGGACCTTGGAATCGTTCCTGCGCGACGGTTCGCTCCCGTCCCTGCCGACCGCGAGCCCGCTCTACGCCGAGCCGCGTGGGGCTTTCGTCACCCTGACGAAGAACGGGGCGCTTCGAGGCTGCATCGGCTACATCGAGGCCGTTATGCCGCTGGCCCAGGCCGTCCGGCAGTGCGCCGTCTACGCGGCCACGGAAGACCCCCGCTTCCCGCGGGTCGCGGCCCGCGAGGTCAAGGATCTGAAGATCGAGATCTCAGTCCTGACTCCGGCCCGCCGGATCGACGACCCCAAGCTGGTCGAAGTGGGGAAGCACGGCCTAATCATGTCCCGCGACGGGCGCCGCGGCCTGCTCCTACCCCAGGTGGCCGCCGAATATCACTGGGGACGGGAGGAATTCCTGGGCCAGACCTGCCTCAAAGCTGGGCTGCCGGCCGACGCCTGGAAGAAGGGGGCTGTCATCGAGGTGTTCGAGGCGATCGTCTTCCGAGAGTAACGCTCCCCCAAAATCCTTAGAATTCTGCTATAATATGGGTTCTCTGATAGTTGCGCGAAGGAATCGGCTATGCCCATCTACGAGTATAAATGCGGCGCTTGCGGCCACCGGCTCGAGAAGCTGCAAAAGCTCTCCGATCCGCCCTGCAAGAAATGCCCCCAATGCGGCGGGTCCCTGACCAAGCTCATCTCCTCCCCGGCCATCCAGTTCAAGGGCAACGGCTTCTATATCACCGATTACGCCAAGAAGCACTCTCCCTCGGAGGAGAGAAAAGCCAAGGCGGACGTCGAGGCCAAGCCCGAAGCCAAGTCCGAGGCTAAGTCGGAGAAAAATGCCGAGACGGGCTCCGCCGCCGCCTCGACGAACCCCGATCGATCGGCCAAGCCCGCCGAAAAGGGCGAATTCGCGGCCAAGACCTCCGAGAGCAAGCCCGAAACAAAGACGCCGGCCAAAAAAACCTCGGATTGAGGTCCGGCCCGAAAGCCCTATGAAAATCGTCGTCCGCATCCCCAACTGGGTCGGCGATGCCATCCTCGCTCGCCCCGCCTTGGACAGCTTGGCGGCCCATTTTCCGGGCGCCGATATTGCGGTCGCGGCCGGCGCCGGAGTGCGCGATCTGTTCGGGACGGAGGCGGGCGGTCCCCGCGTTCTGGCCCTCAACGGCGCCAAGACCCGCGGCGAGCTCGTGGCCGCCGCCGAAGCGCTCCGGGCCGAAGCCTTCGACCTCGGCCTTCTATTCACCAATTCCTTCGGCTCGGCTCTCCAGTTCCGGCAAGCCGGCATCCCCGAGCGCTGGGGATACCGGAGAGACGGCCGGGGCTTGCTCCTGACCCGTGGCGTCAAGCCGCCCGATCCCCAGGCCGAGCCGCGCCATCAGATCTATTATTACCTCGATCTCCTGCGGAAGCTGGGCCTCCCGACGATCGAGCCCGAGCTCCGGTTCAGTCTTTCGCCGGCGGAGAAGCAGGCGGCCAAGACGCGGCTCCGCGAGCTGGGAGCCGACGACGGCCGGCCCCTCATCATCCTCAACCCGGGCGCCGCCTACGGGCCGGCCAAGCGCTGGCCGGCGGAGCGGTACGCGGCCCTGGCCGGCCTCTTCGTCCGCGACCGGAACGCCCGCATCCTTCTGACCGGTTCGGCCGACGAGGCTGCCCTGACGGCCGAGATCGCCGCTTCGCTCGACGAGCCGCCGATCGACCTGGCCGGCCGCACGACGCTGCGCGGCTTGTTGGCCCTCATCGGCGAAGCCGCTCTCTTCGTGACCAACGACACGGGACCCATGCACATGGCCAACGCTCTTCGCGTCCCGGTGGTCGCGATCTTCGGCCCGACCGAGCCGAGAGCGACGGCGCCGTTTCACGCCCCGGCCGCCGTGCTCAAGAAGGACGCGCCCTGCGGCCCCTGCCTCTACCGATCCTGCCCCTTCGACCATCGCTGCATGACGGCGATCACGGCCGAAGAGGCGTACCGGGCCGGCCTGGCCTTTCTCCAGGGATAACCCCGCCATGAGCCACCGGGCCGTTTTCCTCGACCGCGACGGAACGATCAACGTGGAGACCGGTTATCCCCGCGATTTTTCCCAGATCACGATCTACCCGGCGAGCTTCACCGCCATCCGCGCCGCCCGCGCGGCCGGGTTCAAGGTTGTCGTGGTGACCAACCAAAGCGGCATCGGCCGCGGCTACCTGGACGAGGCCACCCTGGAACGGCTCCACGCCCGCCTGGCCGAGGCCCTCGCGGCGGGCGGCGCGCCCGTCGACGCGATCTATTACTGTCCCCATCACGAGCAAGCCGGGCTGGGGGCTTACAAGACGGCCTGCGACTGCCGCAAGCCGGCCCCGGGCATGGCCCGGCGGGCCGCTCGCGAGCTCGACCTCGACTTGGCCGGATCCTTCATGATCGGCGACAAGGTCGAGGACGTCCGCTTCGGACTGGCCGCGGGGGTGACGCCGATCCTGGTCCGGACGGGCTACGGCCGCGACAGCGAATCCCGGCTGGCCGGGCTTGGGGTCGTGCCGGCCCACATCGCGGACGGCATCGGGGAGGCCGTCGCATGGGTCCTGGCGCGGGAACGGGCCGCCGGCCGATGATCCGTTTCGACGACATCCTGGACCGGGTCTCCTCCCGCTTGAGCGAGAAGGATATCCTCTTCCTGCAGAAGGCCTATGTCTTCTCGGCCCGAGCCCATAAAGGTCAGGTCCGCCGGTCGGGCGAGCCTTATTTAAGCCATCCCCTCGAAGTCGCCAACCAGTTGGCCGAAATGGGGCTGGACCGCACCACCCTGGCGGCCGGGCTCCTGCACGACGTGCTGGAAGACACCGACGTGACTGCGGACGAGCTGCGGGCGACGTTCGGCAAGGACGTCGCGGCGCTGGTCGAGGGCGTCACCAAGATCGGCCGGGTCGAGGATGTCCCGGCCGAGATCCGCCGGGCCGAGACGATCCGCAAAATCATCCTGGCCATGACCGACGACCTGCGAGTCATTTTCATCAAGCTGGCCGACCGCCTCCACAACCTCCAGACGCTCAAGTTCCTGGCCGAGCCGGCCCAAAAGCGGATCGCGGCCGAAACCCTCGAGATCTATGCTCCGATCGCCAACCGCCTCGGCATGGGCCGGATCAAGGCCGAGCTCGAGGATCTGGCCTTTCGGTATGTCGAGCCCGAGGCCTACTTCCGGATGGCGGCCCTGATCGATCCCCGGCGGAAGACGGCCGAAGCCGAGCTCCGCAAAGTGCGGCGGACTCTCGAGCGGCTGATGAAGGAAAACCGCATTCCGGCCGAGATCGTCTCGCGCATCAAGCGGCCCTACAGCATCCACCGCAAGATGCAGGACAAGCACATCGACTTCCCGCAGGTCTTCGACTTCCTGGCCCTGCGCATCATCACCGATTCGGTCAAGTCCTGCTACGCCGCGCTGGGCATCATCCACCAAAACTGGACCCACCTGCCGCAGCGCTTCCGCGATTTCATCGCCATGCCCAAGCCCAATCTCTACCAGGCCCTGCATACGACCATCATCACCGCCGACAAGCTGAGCTTCGAGATCCAGATCCGAACCCGGGAGATGCATGACCTGGCCGAGAACGGCATCGCCGCCCATTGGCGGTATAAGGAGGGGGATTCCCCAGCCGCGCCCAAAGAGGACAAGCGCCTCCTTTGGCTGCGGGAGATGGCCGAGCTGTTCCGGGACCAAAAGAACCCGCGCGAGTTCATGGAGAGTCTCAAGATCAACCTCATCCCGGAGGAGGTTTATGTCCTGACGCCCAAGGGCCGGGTCGAGGCTCTGCCCGCGGGCGCCTCGGCCCTCGATTTCGCCTTCCGCGTCCACACCGAGATCGGGCTTCACGCCGCCTCCGCACGCATCAACGGCAAACCCGCGCCGCTGAAGACCCTGCTGCGGACGGGCGACATCGTGGAGATCCAGACCGGGCCGGACAAAGGCCCGACCCGGACCTGGCTGAACATGGCCGTCACGTCCGCCGCCCGTCAGCAGATCAAGCGGCGGCTCAACCAATTGGAACAGGGCAAGGCGGTCGTCTTGGGCCGCAAGCTGTGGGACAAAGAGCTCCGCAAATACGACCTGCCGGCGGCGTTTCCGGCGGGCGAGGCGCTGCTCCCGGGGCTGCGGAAAGCGCTCCGGATCGAGACCGGATCGTTCGACTCCTTCTTGGCCATGGTCGGACGGGGAAGATTCGTCGTCAATCGCAAGCTGTTGGAGCGCCTGCTCCCCGCAGGGGCGAATCTGCGGCGCAAACCGGCCTTACCGGCCGAGCCCGAAATCCAAGTCATGGACCGAGCCCACTCCCTCATGCGGTTGGCCCGCTGCTGTTCGCCGGTCAAGGGGGAGCCGATCATCGGCTACATCACGTCCGGCAAAGGCATCACGATCCACGCCAGGCGCTGCGCTCTGGTGACCAAGGAAACCCTGGCCCCCGAGCGTGTCGTCGAAGTGGCTTGGGGAGCAGTGGCCCAGGACCATTACAAGGCTGGTCTGGTCATCCGGTCCATTGATGCACACGGGTTGTTGGCCAAGATCACCGCGGCCATATCGGCCCTCGGCGGAGATATCACCAAGGCCGAAGTGGAAACGACGCCGGATCGCAAAGCCAGAATCCGGGTCGCCCTCCGAATCCGCGACATCCAGGAGCTGCAGTCCATCGAAAAGGCGATATCCGGCATACCGGATGTGCAGTCGGTGGAGCGGGTCTGAAAGAGAAGATCAGGATTAGACGGCTTTCTGGACCTTTCCGGACCTCAGGCAGCGGGTGCAGACCCAGATCTGACGGTTGCCGGAATCGGTCTTGGCCTTCACATGCTGAAGGTTCGGGCTCCATTTCTTGGCCGAAGCCTTGTGAGAATGGCTGACGCTGTGCCCGAAGACGGGGCCTTTACCGCAGATTTCGCATAATTTCGGCATGATCGTTCTCTCTTTTATTAGGGAAAGGGAGCCTCTTTATACCATAGACGGCTATCCGGCCGCAACTTTTTTCCGGTCACAGCTTATGCCGGCGCTTGAAGGCGTCCAAGGTGTTCCGCATCAGCATGGCGATGGTCAGGGGCCCGACGCCGCCGGGGGAGGGGGTCAGCCAGGCTGCTTTGTCGATGACCCGCGGCTGGACGTCGCCGACCCAAGTATAGCCCTTGTCGTCGATCTCCTTCTCGCGCCTGGGATCCTCGCCGAACAATCGCCGGACCAGGGCCTTGTCGCCGATCGCGTTGCTGCCCACATCGATGACGACCGCGCCCTCCTTGACAAACTCCGGGCCGACGAAGCCGGGCTTGCCCATCGCGGCGACGAGAATGTCGGCCCGAGCGCAAACGCCGGGCAGGTCCTTGGTCTTGCTGTGGCAGATGGTGACCGTCCCGTTCTCGTTTGTGATCATGACCGAAAGGGGCTTGCCGACGATCAGGCTGCGGCCGATGACGACGACGTCCTTGCCCTCGATGGCCGTCCCGGTCGAACGGATGAGCTCCAGGCAGCCGCGCGGCGTGCAGGCGCTCAAGCAGGGCTGGTTCTGCAGGAGCAGTCCCAGGCTGATCGGGTGGATGCCGTCCACGTCCTTGCCCGGATCGATCCAAGAGATGACTTCTTGGGTATCATAGCCCTTGGGCAGGGGGAGCTGGACGAGGATGCCGTCCACCCGGTCGTCGGCGTTGAGGCCTTCGATGCGGGCTTTCAGGTCGAGCCGCGAGATACCGGCCGGCAGATACTGGATCTGACCGAAGAGCCCCAAGTTTTGGCAGGCTTTCTCCTTCATCCGCAGGTAGCTTTGCGAGGCCGGGTTGTCGCCGACCAGCACGCCGACGAGGCCTGGCACTTTCCCCGAGGCCTCACGGGCCGCGGCGACTTCGGCCTTGACCTGCTCCCGGATCTTGTCCGCGACGGGCTTCCCTTCCAGCCATTGACCCATGAGTATTCTCCTGCTTCGATTCGGGGCCATTATAATGGGACTTCCTTGCGCAGGGAAGCCTTTTCCGTTTGCCTTCCAAATTGATCGCGAAGGCGAGAATTGAAAGGCTCTTCGCCCAATTCCGGGAAGGGCGGTTCAGGGTCACCGTTGGGGGCAACGGTGCTATGCGCCGTGATCGGATTTCCCGAAATTCTTGATCCGAACAATATCGACGGCGCATTGATCGTCCCGGCCAATCCGCTCGGCGCCTCCAGCGCTTCGCAGTCCTCGTAGGGACGTCGCTTCGATAGTCTCCGCGAGGGCGGAACTCCGCATACTCGATCTCTCGGTCTTGCACGACCTCCCACTCAGTCTCGTTGCCAATGATGGTTGCGTGCTCAAACATCCCTCGGCGCCCGCAGCGCTTCGCAGTCCTCGAAGGGACGTCGCTTCGAAAGTCCCCGCGAGGATTGGCTTCCCTCAGAGAGCTATGGAAAAAGGCGTCGCCCTCGCGGTTTCGCCGTTGGCCGATACCCCAAACCGCCTGGTCTTCCCGAAATTGGGTAAAGATCAAATTATAAAAACTAGGGGACGAAGGGGCTCCCCTGACGGGGGACCCATCATCGGGTTTTCCATCTAACGGCCCACAGCCTGCCACCCCCTCATAGAAACCTTATCCGCTTGACTTGCATCTTATCGGGCAGAAAAAATCAAGAATTAGGGGCGAAGGGGATGCCCCGCCGAAACCCGTTGACGACCGAGCGCGCATGGTCCCTGCCGAATCGGATCAAGGAGCCGATGAGGCGGGGGCGCGAGGGAGGAAATCGGAGCGAACATTCCGCGCTGGGGAATGGAGCGTGTTTCGGGGGGCATCCCCTGAGCCCCCTCTTATTGGCATAGAAGTTGCACATACCCCTATCCTTGACGATGGCCGGGAAAAGCGTTCTAATTGAACCAAGGACGAACGGCATGAAAATGAGATTCGCCGCGGCCCTTGCGGCCGCCCTGCTCCTCGCCGCCTGCGCCTCGGTCCCAACTCCCCTACGCCCCTCCGACCAGCTCCAATTCGGGGTCTGGGCGTCCCAAAACAACCTTTGGGACGAGGCCATCTTCCGCTGGAAGAAGGCCCTCCAGGCCAACCCCCGGTCCGTCGCGGCCCTCAACAACCTGGCCGTGGCCTACGAAAAGAAGGGGTTGTTCAAGGAAGCCCTGGCCGAATACGAAGCCGCCCTCAAAATCGCCCCCAACGATTCCTATGTAAAATCCAATCTGCAGAAATGTAAAGAAAATATCCAGCCCCCGGCCGCTACGGCGGAACCAAAGAAGGCCCCCGATGCGAAAAAATAGCCTCGGCCTCGTCCTTCTGGCCCTCGGCCTGGCGGCCTGTTCGACCGAACGGACCGCCAAAGTGAATCTGGAGGTCCCGGGCGAGCCCGCCCTGAATTGGAGCGCCGTCAAGTCGGTCGTGCTGACCGGCTTTTTCACTGAAAAAGAAGTCAAGGGCCTCGACCTCAACAAGGCCCTGATCGAATATTTCCGCGACGCGCTTAAGCCTCGTCTCCACGCCGCCGTCACGGAGAAGCCCATCGCTTGGCCTTCCGCCGCCGCGCTCGAGTCGCGGGACTTCTGGAAGGGGGCGGCCGCGGGGCCGGACCGGACCCTCATCCTGACGGGCAAGGCGGCCTTCAGCCAGGAAGCACGAAAAGCCCTGATGGACGGCGAGCGGCGGGAGATCGACGAAGGCCCCTTCAAGCCGATCAGTCCCTGGTCGGAGCAGAAGTCGTTTGCCGTGACGCTCGATTTGGCCCTGATCGATCCCGTCTCGGGAGCGGTCGTCTTCCGCAAGGAATACAAGGACGCCGTATCCACCGACAATGCCCGCCAGACGGCCGAGTTCGCCCTCTACGATCTCATGGGCCGGATCCAGCCCCGCTTGTTCCGCGCCCTTTTCGGGGCCGAGCGGGCTCAAGACCGGTACCTCCTGTTGAGATAAGGAGCCCCTCATGATCCGGCGCGCCTCCGCCCTCCTCGCCCTGGCCGGGCTTCTCCTCCTGGCCGTCCCCGCCGCCGCGCAGTTCATGTATTTCCCTTATTACGGGAAAAACAAGATCAACTACGAGAAGTTCGCCTGGAAATCTTACGCCACCGAGCATTTCAAGGTCTTCTTCTACGCCGATGAACCGGGGTTGCTGAAGAACGTCGTCGATACGGCCGAGAGCGCCTATCGCAAGGTCAGCGCCGACCTCAAGCACCAGCTGTCGGACCCCGTGCCGCTTCTCTACTACACCACGGTGACCGACTTCGAACAGTCCAACGTGTTCCAGATCTCGGAAGGGGTTCTGGGAGTCTCCGAGCCGGTCCTGTTCCGGATCGGCATTCACGGCGACATGCCTCTCAACGAGCTGCAGGAGCTCATCACCCACGAGCTGACTCACGTCTTCGAGTTCGACATCCTCTGGGGCAACCAGGGCGGGGCGCTCACGGCCCTCTCCCAGCCGCCGCTATGGACCTTCGAGGGCTTGTCCGAATACACCACCGACCGTTGGTCGTCCTGGTCCACCTTGATTCTTCGCGACGCCGTGCTCAACGACCGCATCCCGGAGCTCAACGAAGCCGGCGACCTGGTCCAGCGCTACCCGCTGCCGCGCGATCCGGCCTACGACTTCGGGCATGCCATCTACGAGTTCCTGGTCGAAAAATACGGCTCAGGGGCCATCCGCGATCTGTGGCAATCCCTCAAGGGCGGCGCCCTGCTCAGCCGGCGGGATCCATTCCAAAGAGCTTTCCGGCTTTCCGCCCGCCTGTTCGGTCAGGAGTTCAAGCGCTATCTGCGGGCCCGGTTCAAGGACTACTTCACCCGCGAGAATCCGGAGGACTACAGCGTCCCGTTGGGCCCCGAATTCCCGATGAACCCCTACTACTTCGCCTTTTCCCAGGCCTTATCGCCGTCGGGCGACCTGGTGGCCACCATCACCTACAACGCCCAAGCCTCGGATATGGACATCGTCCTGCTGTCGGCCAAGGACGGGCGCGTCCTGAAGAACATCACCAAGGGCTACACGACCGACTACGAATACATCAAATACGACATCGATCCCACCAACGGCCCGGCCCTGGCCTGGTCCCCGGAGGGAGACCGGATCGCCTTCTTCGCCCGGGACGGCCGCCGGCACAGCTTGTTCCTCATCTCCCCAGTCACGGGCCAGACCCTGAAGACCATCCGGCTCACGGTCGACCAGCCGGCCGGCCCCCGCTTCCTCCCGGACGGCAAGTCGCTCATCTTCGCCGCCTTCCATAAGGGCATCCACGACCTCTTCCGGCTCGATCTCGAGACGGGAGCCCTGACCCCGCTGACCAACGATCCGCTCTACGAGAAAGCGCCGGCCATCTCGCCGGACGGGCGCACGCTCGTCTACAGCATCCGGACGGGGACGGTGGACAAGCTCTTCCTCTCGCCGCTCACCGATCTGGCGACGAAGACCCAGCTGACGTTCGGCCGCGACAACACGGTCTGCCCCAGCTTTTCGCCCGACGGCCAGACCGTCTTTTTCGCCGGCGACGCGCGCGGGGCCTTCAACGTCTACTCGCTGAGCCTGACGACGGGGGAGATCCGGCGCCACACCGACGTCCGGACCGGCAACTTCTTCCCGGCCCCCCTCCCCTCCGAGCCCGGCCGGATGATCTTCGCCTCCTTCAATAAAGGCGCCTTCCAGCTCTTCAAGGCCGAGGCGGCCGGAGCCGTGGAAAGCACCGTGACCTTCGCCCCGGTCGCGGCCGGCGCGCCGTTCGAGCGGTTCGCCCCGGCCCTGAATTTCACGATCGACGCCGCCAAGATCGAGCCGCACAGCGGCATCGGCCGTTTGTATGTCACGTCGCGCCCGCCGGTCGCGGCCGTCGTCTCGACGGACGGCTCCATCTACGGCGGCGCCACCATCGGCTTTTCGGACATCATGGGCAACCACCAGTTCTCGGTCTCCGCCTACCAGGTCCGCGAGTTCCGCTCGATGGCCGCCACCTATCTCAACCAGACCGGCCGCCTCCAGAGCGCGTTCAGCGTCTTCCAGTACAGCTACTACTATTACCCCAATATGTACTATTACGACCCCTCGCTGTGGCAGTACGTCACCTATGCCGACGCGACCGCGGTGCGGCGCATCACGGGGGCCCAGTTCCTTGTTTACTATCCGTTCAGCCTCTATGTTCGGGCCGAAGCGGGCCTCGGCTTCTTCCACTATGAAGAAGAGATGATGGACACGTACAGCATCGGTCTCTATTCCAACGCCTCCGGGTTCGGCTTCATCAACGGGACCATCGCCTCGGCCAGCCTGTCGCTGACCGGCGAGACGACGCGCTTCCAGGCCTACGGTCCGGCCTCGGGATACACTTTCCGATTCTCGGTCAGCCAGGCTTTGCCGCTGGCCGAGAAGCTCATCCGCAACACCACCGTCTCCGGCGACATCCGCAAGTATCTTGACTTCGGTTCGGACATCCTGCTGGCGCTGCGCCTGCAGGGCCATGCCTGCTGGGGCCGCGATCCGTTCCTGTTCTATTTCGGCGGCAACAACGAGGTCCGGTCGGCCTACTATTACAGCCTGACCGCGACCGAGTACTGGATCGGCAACGCGGAATTCCGCTTCCCCCTCATCGGCGTCGCCCAGACCATCCTCGGCAACATCGGCCCCATCCGCGGCGTCGTCTTCTTCGACGTCTCTCGCTCGCGCTACCCCGGCTATCCGGCCGAGTTCTATATTTACGACGAGACCTACACGGAAGGGGACATCCCGTACTACCGCGTGGCCCAGGCCCTGGGCTCGTTCGGATACGGCCTGGAGGCCTTCCTCTTCGGCTTCCCGCTGCATATCGAATGGGTCAAGCAATTGCAGTGGCCGGACTTCTCCAAGCCCTACAAGTTCAGCGGACTCGGCTCCTATGTCCTGAAATTCTGGATCGGCTTCGACTTTTAAAGGGTTTTCCCGGATTTCCCCGGTGCGGGCCCGATTTGAGGCCCCAAATTCGGGCCTTCGGCCTGCTCGGCAAGGCGCCGAATCGAGTTTTCCTCAAGCCCGGCGCGTCCGGCGCGGAAGCTGCCGCAAAGAGCCCGCCGCTTCCTTCCACGACCTTCCCTAGAGGATCAATAAGAATTAATTAATTGTTTTATATACAACACCTTATGAAATATAAAAACAAATTAAAAAAGTCCTTGAATTAACAAAATCGGTTTGCTATCATGAGCAGGCTAATTCCCCCCGGCAAGCGGGATAACTAATTTCCACAGTTGTGGAAAAATCTGTGGAAAAATATCAGCAACAAGATCATGTCAGACAAGACCAACCCGTGGCTCCAGGTCCTTCTCGAGGTCCAAAAAACGGTCGACGCGAACAGCTTTGAGACCTGGTTCGACCCGACCTCATTCATCGGACAAGACGGCGACAGCCTCTATGTCAAAGTGCCCAACGCATACTTCAAGGACTGGCTGTCCTTCCACTATTCAGCCTTGATCAACGAGATCGGCAAGGTGGTCCTCGGCAAATCGATCGAAGTGAAGTACATCTTCGACGACGCGACCTTCTCGTTCAAGCGGAATTCGCCCGACGAGCGCCGGACCAAGTTCGGGAACCTCCTCAACCCCAACCTGAACCCCAACTATTCCTTCGACGCCTTCGTCGTCGGCAACTGCAACCAGTTCGCCCACGCCGCGGCCCTGGCCGTGTCCAAGAACCCGGCCCGTTCATACAACCCGCTCTATCTCTACGGCGGCTCGGGTCTCGGCAAGACCCACCTCATGAACGCCATCGGCCACGCCTCGCTCCAGAACGACCCGCGGCTGAAGATCCTCTACATCACCACCGAAAAGTTCATGAACGACCTAGTCAACCATCTCCAGTACGGCAAGATCCTGGATTTCCGGCAGAAGTATCGATCCATCGACGTCCTGATTATGGACGATATCCATACGCTCGGCGGCAAGGATCGGACCAAGGAAGAGTTCTTCCATACCTTCAACCATCTCTACGACAGCCAGAAGCAGATCGTCATCTCCAGCGACTGCCCGCCGAAGGAGATCGCCGGGCTGGAGGAGCGGTTCCGATCCCGGTTCGAATGGGGCCTGATCGCCGACCTCAAGCCGCCGGATATCGAGACCCGCATCGCCATCATCAATAAAAAAGCCGAACAGGAAAATGTCGTCCTGCCGGAAAGCGTCGCCTTGTTCATCGCCGACAAGGTCCATTCCAACGTCCGGGAGCTGGAGGGATATCTGCGCCGGGTCGTCGCCTACGCCTCCCTCAAGGGCGAGCCGATCGATATCGACCTGGCCCGCGAATCGCTCAAGGATCTCCTGGATTCGACCTCCCGCGTCGTCAACGTCGACAAGATCCAAAAGCTCGTCTGCCACACCTACAAGATCAAGCCGGCCCAGCTCAAGGCCAAGAACAACTCACCCAAAGTCTCTTTCCCCCGTCAGATAGCCATGTATTTGACCAAGGAGCTGACGGACGCCTCCCTGCCTGAGATCGGCAAGAAATTCGGTGGAAAACACCACACCACCGTCCTGCACAGCATCCGCAAGATCGAGAAGATGCGCCAGGACAATCCCGAATTCGACAAGGAAATCAACAGCCTGATCGGGTTCATGCAATAATGAAATGCGGGACTTACGCCGGTTAGTCACATTTGCAATTGATTTTATTCTTCTTCTTGATTAATCTGGAATGGTTAGGAAAGAATAAGACGCTCGCGTTTTGAGGAAATCTCCGAGGAAGGTGAGGATATGCAATTCACGATCCGCAAAGAAGCCATCCTGGACGAGCTTCAGCTGCTGCAAGGCATTGTCGAGAAGCGCAATACGATGCCGATCCTGGCCAACGTTTTGATCCAGGCGGCCGAAGGCTTGGTCGAGCTGACCGGGACGGACCTGGAAGTCGGCCTGCGCACCCATGTCGAAGCCCAGGTCGAAGAGCCCGGTGCGGTGACGATCTCGGGCAAGAAGATCTTCGAGATCGTCAAATCCCTTCCGGACGGCGAAGCCGTCACCTTCAAAGAAGACCGGGACCTGATGATGAGGGTCACGGCCGGCGAGAGCGAATTCAAGGTCATGTGCCTGCCCAAAGACGATTATCCCCAGGTGCCGGATCCCAAGTTCGAGACGAAGATCGCTTTCCCCGTGGATGCCTTCCAGGACATGATCGATCGCGTTTTCTTCGCTATCGCTCAAGAACAGCGCTATTACTTGAACGGCGCCCTGATGGTCATCAAAGCCAAATCGCTCGAACTGATCAGCACGGACGGCCACCGCCTGTCCTATTGCCAGCGGCAGATTCCGGATCTGCAGCCGGCCAAAGAGCTTCGGGTGATCGTAGCCAAAAAGACCCTCAACGAACTCCGCAAGTTCGGGGAGGGAATGATCGAGTTCGACATGGACGAGAACAACCTCTTTTTCCGCAGCGGCGCGCGGACGCTTATTTCCCGCGTCATCGAGAGCAAATTCCCCAATTTCGAAGCCGTCATCCCCAAGGACAACCCCAACCACGCGCTTTTGCCCCGAGCCGCCTTCACCGACGCCATTCGGCGCGTTTCCCTGCTCTCGGCCGAACGTTCACGCGGCATCAAGTTCACCTTCGAGAAGAACCGCATCCGCCTCTTCTCCTCCAATCCGGAAATGGGCGAGGCTCGCGACAAGCTCGACGTCGAGTACAAAGGCGCCGGGATCGAGATCGGTTTCAATTCCCAATACATCCTCGACTTCCTGACGACGGTCGGCGGGGACAAGATCCGCTTCGAGCTCAAGGATGAGAACAGCGCCGCGCTGCTGAAGCCCGAGGGCGAGGATGGACTCAAGAGCCTGTATGTCCTCATGCCGATGAAGATTTAATAAATAGGGGGACAGTATACGTAATCCCCTCTTTACCTGCGGGAGCTAGCGCTAAAGGTCCATTCTTAATTCCCGGGGAGGGCGGTTCGGGGTGCCGTCCCGGCGGCTTCGGGCTCTTTTCGTCTTTTCCCACAGCTCTCCTCGGCGCCTGCAAAGCCAGGTTCCCTTAGAGAGTTGTGGAAAAAGACGCCGCCCTCGCAATTTCGCCCTCGCGGGGACCGTTGAAGCAATCGTCCCGTCGAGGACCGCGCAAAGCCTGGCCGTTGGCCGGTCTTGCTGCGTTGTTCTCTCGTCGCTATCACGGCTGTAGAAAGAACTGTTCACGCGGCATGATACCGTTGCCCCCAACGGTGCACTTCGAACCGCTTTTCTCCCCGGGACTGGATAAAGAGCAAAGAGACTGACGCTTATTTATAGGCCAACTTTTATTCGGCTATATCTACGATGTTTTTCCAAAGCACAAGGACAACTCCGAGACAATCTCGTCCACGGCCTGACGGACTTCCGGGCTCATGGGGGAGCCGAGCTCAAGAGATGACGGCTCGATGCCTAAGACGATGACCTGCGAGTCGATGCTTTCTTCCAGATAACGAACGAGATACAGAAGCGAAATCGTATGGGTCGAGACGCCCTCGTCGGCGATCTTCTCCCGTTCGACGATGAAGATCGTTCCAGGAGTGCGTCCGCCGATCGCGGCGTCGATAATAATCGTCAATTCCGGCCCGAAACGGCGGATCCGGCCGGTCTGGCTTTCCGGAGTTTCTCGGCCGTCGATGATGAGGACCGTCTCGTTCGAGCGCTCGGCCTGCCGCCTTCGAAGTGCGGCCGCGCAGGCGGGGCCAGCGCCGTCATCCCCTTTATCCGGATTGCCCGCAGCGAGGACGACGACCTTGTTGGCGGCACGGATGGCCTCTTCCAGGATTTTCCGCCATGTCGAGCTCATCGGGGTCCAGTCTAGCGCAGACCCCGGCTCGAGACAATAAACCCGCTCGATACCCCGGGCTTTGCAGTCCTCAACCGCGAAGCGGATGAGGGCGGGCTAAAGCCCGGGGTATTAACAGGGTTCATACTGAGCGGCGCTTATATCCCCGATTTGAAAAAGCGGAGTTTTGCGCCGCGAATGTATCAGGCCAAGGAAGGGGGGAATTGTTTCGTCCTGATGAAAAAGACGCCTCGGAGGAGCGTTTGCGATTCGGGCCAGCCGTTAGTTCGGTGGGGGCTCCTCCCAGGAGATCCGAAAAGCCGGGCGTTCGGCCGCTTTCCCCGGCTCAGGCGTCCGGGAAGGAACCGCTAGGAATTCGCGCATGATTCTGGCCGCTTCGGGATGCCCGAACAAGGGGGCGTGTGAAAATCCGGCGAATTCGATGAGACGGGCGTTCGGAAGATGGCCGGCGGTTTGGTGGGCCCATTTCGTCGGCGTGTCGGGGTCGAACTCGCCGGCGGCGATCAGGGTCGGGACGAAGCTCCGCACCGGCCTGTTTTCGGCCTCGGCGGGATGGCCTCTCGGCCACGCCCGTTGCGCGCCCCAGGGGATCTGGGGCTGGATAAACCGGGCCAGCTCGGGCGGCAGCCCGGAGGGGCGGAGAACCTTCTTGGGATCCATAAACGGAAGCTCCTCGTTGCACCAAACCGAGATCCTCATGCCCCAGGCCGTTCCCTGCGTGGAGCCCAAATAGGTTTTGGCCAAGGGGGCGAGACGGGCGTATTCACCCCGGCAGGCCGCGTCGATGATCAGGGGAAGCCTGGGCACAACCGAAGAGTCTTCCAGCCCGTTATAAACGCAATTCATGATCCCGACGCCGTCCAAGGTCACGGCGAGGGGCTTGGCCTCCGATGGATTCGTCGTTTCGATCTCGATCGGATGCCGGTTGGCTTCGGCCAATAAACGGAAGAACCGCTCGCGCAGGTCCGGAAATCGCTCTCGCAGCCTCTCGTCCTCGCGGCAGACCGCGAAGACGCTGTTGAGAGCAACCAGGATATTGGCCGGCGTCTCTTCGTCGCAATTGGCCTCGAGGGGCAGGACGGAATCGAGAATGACCGCGCGCACCCCTTCCGGATGATCGCGCAGGATCGTCAGAATCAACTTGGTGCCGTAGGAGACGCCGTAGAGATTCCAGGCCTCGATCCCCAACAGCCGCCGAAGCTCGGCGATATCGGCCGCGCTCTCCTTGGTGGTATAGCCTGTCGGGTCGATGCCGGATTCCTTCAGCGACCGGGCGGCCGCGCTCAGCGCCGCCTTCACCACCAGGGGATCCGGATCTCCGTTGAGCCGCGCTCCCCAGCCTGACCGGAGGGCGCGGTCGATTTCCGGGCCCATCAAGGCCGGCTCGGCAAACCTGTTTCCGCGCTGCTCGAGGAGGATGATGTCCCGATCGTCGCGAAGCGGAGAGCGGCTGAAAAAGCCGGTCCGGGAGAGGGTGCTTCCGCCGGGCCCTCCCGCCGTGAAGAAGACCGGGTCCGGCCGCGGCGAGGCGCTCCGGCTTTTCAGGATGAGGAATGGGAGTCGAATGGTCCGGCCGGAGCGCGGCGTCTCCCTCCGTTCGGGAACGATCAAGTAACCGGTCCTGGCGTCCGGACGCGGCTCGGCGAAAGGGGCCGGGAGGGGGGCCCATTCGATGCGGGGCCCGTCGGGCGGGGCCTGTCTTTCCGCAGCGATAAGCATGGGCAGGATGAGCAAAACGGTGCCGATGAAGACGCGGGTCCGAATCATGAGAACCTCCCGGCCGGAATCGGTCTCCTTTCAGATAGACCGTCCGGCAACGGAAAGGTTGCATCGGGTGCGTCGAGGGCAAAAAAAAGGGGGAACGGTTTTCCGTTCCCCTGGATCGGCAAACGCGGCTTAAAGCTTGGCCGGTTCGGGCTTGATGACGGTCGGCACGGCGGCAGAGCCCGCCGGCTTCTTCGGCAGGGCTCGGGTGTAGACGTATTGCATCTTCAGGTTGTGGCGGTCGAAGTCGGCCAGCTCGTAGAGGTGATCCATCTCCATGGCCTTGACCGGGGTGGTCGGGCAGGAGTCCACGCACTGCGCGCAATGGATGCAGCGGTCGTTGTGGATGATCATCTGGAATTTCTTTTCTTCCTTGGAGAGCTCCTCGATCTCGATGGCCTCGGCCGGGCAATCCCGCTCGCAGGCCCGGCAGGCGATGCACAAATCGGGGTGGAGGAACGGCGTGCCGCGGAAGCCCGGCGGGACTTCGAGCTTCTGGAAGGGGTAGTCGACCGTGTTCGGTTTCTTGAATAGGGACCGGATCAGCTCGGGAAGGAAAATGCCTAATTTCATAACACCAATCCCTTGACCAGGATGACGATCAGGAGCTGAAGGACGGCCAGCGGAGCCAGGTATTTCCAGGCCACCGTGACCACCTGGTCGACCCGGAGGCGGGACGTCGTCGCCCGCATCAGCGTCAGCAGGAAGATGACGAACAGGGTCTTGAGGATGAACTGGATGAAGCCCAGGATGAGGCCGCCCCCGAACCCGCCCATAAAGACGGCCGCGACCAGGCCGGCCGAGACGACCATCTCGATGTCGGTCATCAGCCGGAAGAGGGCCAGCTTCTTGCCCGAGTACTCGGTGAAGGTGCCGCCGACGATCTCGGTCTCGGCGTGCGGGATATCGAAGGGCGTCCGCTCCAGCTTGGCCTGAACGCAGACCAGGGCGACCCCGAAGCCGATGATGTTGACAAGCAGGAGGTACGGCCGGTGCTGATAGAAGGCCGCGATCTCGACCAGGCGCCACGATCCGGCCAGCATGGCCGGGCCCAGCACGGCCAGGAAGAGAGGCACCTCGTACCCGAAAAGCATGGTCAGGACGCGGGTGCCGCCGATGATCGAAAAGGCGTTGGTCGAAGCCCAGCCGGCCAGGAAGAAGATCAGGGTCGGAAGGCTCAGCAGATAGAGCAGGATGATGAGGTCGCCCGAGAAGGAGTTGAAGGTGGAGGCACCGGGTTGGGAATGCCAGACCGGGAGAAGTATTCCGGCGGTCAGGACGATAGCCAGGCCGACGACCGGCAGCCAGGTGAACAGGGCCTTGTCGGCCCGGTCCGGGACGATGTCCTCTTTGGCCAGCAGCTTGAAGAAGTCGGCCACCGGTTGGAGCACGCCGCCGCGGCCGGTATGGGTGGGGCCCATGCGGTTCTGGAGGCGGGCGTAGATCTTCCGGTCGAACCATTCGCAGAAGGTGGCATAGACGAACAGGAAGAGAAGACCGGGGTAGACGACCAGGTAGAAGAGGGTTTTCACAGCGGCCATGGCCCGTTCCTTTTGTCCGAGTGGGCGGCGCGGCTCGCGGCCAGCCGCCGCAGGTCGCTGAAGCGGACGATCCGCTCCTCGCCCGTCCGGGCGTCGACCAGCTCGGCCGTCCGCTCCGCGCAGCAGATGCAGGGGTCGATGGCGGCGAAAATGAGCGGGATGTCGGCGATGAAGCCGTGGCGCAGCATCTCCACCGTGGCCGGGTAGTTGGCCAGGGTCGGGGCCCGAACCTTGAGCCGCTCCGGCTTGTCGGTGCCGTTGGACTTGATGTAGTGGATGTTCTCGCCCCGCGGCGCCTCGTAGCGGCTGACGACTTCGCCCGGCTTGGCCCGCCGGGGGGACTTGACGGCGATCGGCCCGTCGGGCAGGTTGCGGACGACGAACTCGGCGATCTTGTACGACTCGAAGAGCTCCTTGATCCGGACGACCGCCCGGCCCAGCACGTCGCATGAGTCGGCCGTGGCGACGTCGAACTCCACGTCGTTGTAGAAAGCGTGCGGGTCGTCCTTACGGACGTCGCGGGCGACGCCGGAGGCCCGGGCCACCGGGCCGACAGCGCAGAGGTCCATGACCTGCTGCTTGGACAGCATGCCGACGCCGGCCAGGCGTCCGACGAAAGTCGGCTCGCCGGCCCCGATCTTGAGGTAGTATTCGCTCCGCTCCTTGAGGATTTTCAAGCCCTCCAGGATCTTGGCCTTCTGGATCTCGTCCAGGTCGCGCCGGACTCCGCCCAGGGTGTTGATGGCGTAATGGACCCGGTTGCCCGAGATCATCTCCAGGAGGTCCATGACAACCTCACGGTCCCGCCAGGTGTACATGAAGAACGAGTCGAACCCGGCTTCGTGGCCGGCGACACCGAGCCAGAGCAGGTGGCTGTGGACGCGCTCGAGCTCCGAGACGAGGTATCTGAGGTATAGGCCCCTCTTCGGGGGCTCGATCTCCAGCAGCTTTTCCGCTCCCTGGACGAAGCAGGTGGCGTGGGAGTGCGAGCAGATGCCGCAGATGCGCTCGGTCAGGTAGATGTTCTGGATCCAGGTCTTCTCCTCGGCCAGCTTCTCCATGCCGCGGTGGTTGTAGCCGAGGCGGAGATCGGCGTCCTTGATGACCTCGCCCTCGACGGTCATGCGCAGGCTGATCGGCTCCTTGAGGGCGGGGTGTTGGGGACCGATCGGGATTTGGAACTTCATGCCTTGCCTCCGGGGATGATTTCCTTCGGCCGCTCGAATTTCCAGTCCTTCCGCAGCGGGAAGTTGTTCTCCGGCCAGCCGTCGGGCATGAGCAGGTTGCGGGGGTCCGGGATGTCGTCGACGACGATCCCGAACATGTCCTGCAGTTCGCGCTCGTAAAGGATGGCGCCGGGGATGACGATACAGATCGACGGGAGGTGCGGCTCGGCCTTGGGGATGGCGGTCCGGACGGTGATCGAGCCGGCCGTGTCGCCGAAGTGGTAAAGGATCTCGTAGACGTCGCCCTTGTCGACCCCGCTGATGGTGGACAGGTACCACTGGTCGAGCCCGGTCTTGAGGGCCTCGATAGAGGCGCGCAAATCGCCCGGGGCGACGGTCAGGAAGACCCGGTGGGGCGCCGGGTTGGCGCTCTCGATCAGGCGGGCGCCCAGGAGGGCCTTGGCTTTATCGATCTTTTCGGCGTCGGTCATGCGGGCCTCCTCACAGTTTTCCCAGGAGCTTGACGACGCCGTCCAGGATGGCGTCGGGCCGGGCCGGGCATCCGGGGACGTAGACGTCCACCGGGATGACCTGGTCCAGGCCGCCCATGATGTTGTAGGCGCCGCGGTAGACGCAGCCGGACATGGCGCAGGCGCCCACGGCGACGACGAATTTGGGGTCCGGGGTCTGCTCGTAGATGCGGATGATCCGGTCCTTGAGCTGGCGGGTGACGGGACCGGTGGCGATGATGACGTCGGCGTGCCGCGGAGTGGCCTTGAGCAGGACCCCGAAGCGCTCGACGTCGAAGCGCGGCGTCAGTGCGGCCACGACCTCGATGTCGCAGGCGTTGCAGGCGCCGGAGTTCAGGTGCAGGATCCAGGGCGATTTGATCCTGGACCAGCGGGTCAGTTTCTTCAGCATGGCGGCTCCTTGTCAGTCCCGGGTCACGAGGGCCATGATGGACAGGAAGATCACGGCCAGGTAGAGGGCCGCGAAGAGGACGATCTTGCCGGACGGGACGGTGGCCAGGACAAGAGCCGCCACGTGCATGATGGTGAAGAACAGGGCGACGAAGAAGAACGTCCGGTAGCCGAACTGGATCTTGGTCCCGGGCATGTCCTCGCCACAGGCGTAGCTGGTGAGCTTGCCGCCGACCTTGTTCATCTTGGGCGCCATGCGGCGGCCGAGCCGGTAAAGAAGGAGGGCCGCCGCCAGGAAAAGGACGAAGGCGACGGGCGGGGAAAGCAGAATGTCGATGCCGTTCATGGCGTTATCCTTTGAGCTGGGTCAGCTTGCGGACATCCAGGCTCTTGGTGTGCCGGTTGATGTTAACGATCAGGGCCAGGGCCGTCGCCACCAAGCAGACCTCGACCACGATGAAGGTGATGACCAGGCTCTGGGCCAGCAGGATGTTGCCCTTGGCGAACCCGGTGGCCAGAAGGGCCAGGCTGACGCCCTTGCCGATGACTTCGATGCCGATGAACAGCTTGATCAAGTTGCGCATCGTCAGCAGGGCGTAAAGGCCGATGCCGACCAGGCCTGCGGCGAAGAACAGATACAGAAGCCAATGACTATTCATCTTTGTCCCTCTTTCGGAACAGGGCCAGGACGGCGAAGACGCCGGACAGGATGACCGCCAGCTGGCCGACCAGGTCGAACGTCCGCTGCTTCCAGAGGACGTCGCCGAAGGCGCCCGACTCGGGCCCCGCCGGCAGGGTCGCGATCTTGGCCGTCAGCCCCTTCATGACCAGGGCGTCGACGGCGATGAAGACGATGAAGAAGATCGGGAAGATCCACAGGGCCGTGCGGGACTCCTGGACTTCGCCGTCGGTCTTGGTCAGGGCGATGGTCAGGATAAAGAGCACGGTGATCAGCCCGGCCACGACCGAGATCTCGAAGACGCCGGCGAAGGGGGCGCTCATCCGGAAAAAGACGATGCCCAGCAGGAGGCTGGACACGGCCAGGGCGACGGCCGCCTTGATCAGGTCCTTGGCCAGGATGGCCAGGGCGGCGGCCAGAACCAGCCCGACGAGAAGGGCGATATCGAGTGCCATGGTTACATCCCCATTCCCTTGGCCAGCCCGTCGGCGGCGGGCTGGATCCAGGTCGAGACGACCGAGGAGAAGAAGAGGCCCAACGCCAGGCAGAGGACGGCCAAAATAACGGTGGCCGCCGACATCCAGAAGGGCGCTTCCTTGACCTCCGCCCAGCGCGCGTTGAGCTTGCCGAAGAAGGCTTTGCGCTGGATGATCAGGTAGTACCACAGGGTCAGGACGCTGGCCAGGACGGCGATGACGGCCAGGGCCGGCTGGCGGGCCTGGACGAGGGCCATGATGATCAGCAGCTTGCTCCAGAATCCGCCCAGCGGCGGCACGCCGGAGATCGACAGCGAGCCGATCAGGTTGGTCGTCGCCGTGATCGGCATGCGCTTGGCCAGGCCGCCCATCTCATCCAGGTCGCGGGTGCCGGTGGCCTGCTGGACCGAGCCGCTGTTCAGGAACAGCAGGCTCTTGGCCACGGCGTGGTTGAGCAGGTGGAACAGGCCGCCGGCGATGCCCAGCGGCGTGCCGATGCCGAGGCCCAGGACGACATAGCCGACCTGGCTGATCGAGGAGTAGGCCAGCATCCGCTTCATGTCTTTTTGGGCCAGGGCCAGCAAGGCGGCGACGACGATCGAAACCGCGCCCAGCCACATCAAAACCTCGCTCAGGGCCGGGGTCAGGCCGAAGACGTGGAAGAAGACGCGGGTCATGGCGTACACGCCCGAGACCTTGATCAGCAGGCCCGACAGGATGGCCGAGATCGGGGCCGGGGCCGAAGGGTGGGCGTCCGGCAGCCAGGCGTGGAACGGAACCAGGGCGGCCTTGAGCCCGAAGCCCAGCAGGAACAGGGCCGAGGCGATCCCGGCCGCGATTTTATCGTCCAGCCGGCGCAGGCCCTCGCCGACGGCGGCGAAGCTCAAGCTGCCGGTCAGCCCGAACAGGAGGGCGATGGCCAACAGGACCGCGGCCGAGGCGACGACCGAGAGCATCAGGTACTTGAAGGCCGCCTCGAGCTCGGCGTGCTCGCGGCCGAAGGCCACCAGCGCGTAGGAAGCCACCGCGGCGACCTCCATGAAGATGTAGATCTGGAAGAGGTCGGTCACTAGAACCAGTCCGTTCATCCCGACGATCATCATCAGGAGCAGGGCGTAGTAGTTGGCCTTGGAACCGTAGTGCTCCATGTAGCTGATCGAATAGAGGCCGACGCAGGCGCTGACGAGGGCGATCACGGTCAGCAAAAAGAGGCTGAAGCCGTCGACGGCGATCTGGATGCCCAGCGGCTCGCCGAACCAAGTGAAGGTCTGGCGGAGCGCCCCGCCGGCGAGAAGCGGGCGGGCGCCCGTCACGGCGTAGGCGAACAGGAAGAGGAAGACGCCGTTGGCCAGCACGTCGGGCAGGACCTTCTTGGAGACCTTCCCGACGAGCGGCAGAACCGCGGCGACGATGAGGGGCAAACCGATATAAAGGAAAATCAAAGGTCCTCCTCTCTCTCCGTCAAGTCGTTACGAGACCAGAACACTGATGACCGCGGCCAGGACCAGGAGGCCGCCCAGGCACCAGGCCAGATAGGTGGCATAGCGTCCGTTGTGGGCCTTGCTGAGCAGTCCGCTCATCGCTCCGCCGACCGAGGTGACGGCCTTCTCGTAGACGAAGTCGATGGGCCGGTCGATGCCCCGGAATAGGACGAGCGACAAGCCGCGCAGGAAGACGACGCCTTGCTCGTAGAGGTCGAAGACGCGATTTTCGGCCCAGGCGTAGATGGTCTTGAGAACGGGCGCCTTGTGGATCGGTTCCGAGGCCAGGTAGGGTTTTTTGCCGCCCTTCTTCCAGCCGTAGGCGTGGAGCAGGAAGGCCAGCAGCAGGCAGCCCATGGAGATCCCGGCCACCGGGGTGAAAACGTCCAGGGCGTGCGAGGTGAAGTCGACGGACTCGCCCGCCTCGACGTGGCCGTCGAGGATCGGGCCGATGAACGTATTTAAGGGCAGCTTGTTGAAGACGCCGAAGGTGATGCAGAGCAGGGCCAGGATGAGGATCGGCAGGACGATGGCGATCGGGCTTTCCTTGATTTTCGCTACCGGCCGCTCTTCGCTCGGCTTGCCGAAGAACACCGAGTGCCCGGCTTTGAGGAACGAGGCGAAGGTGAAGATCGCCCCCAGCCAGGCGGCGACGGCGAACACGGTGTAGCCTGTCTCCAGGGCGCCGTGGAAGACCATCTCCTTGGAGACGAAGCCGTTGAGCGGCCAGACGCCGGAGATGGCCAGGGCGCAGACGGTGAACCCGGCCGCGGTCAGCGGCATGGCCTTGGCCAGCCCGCCGAGCTTCTTCATCTCGGTCGTCCCGCAGCGATGTTCGACCGAGCCGGCGCTGAGGAACAGGCCGCACTTGTACATGGCGTGGTTGATCATATGAAAGAGGCCGCCGGCGATCCCGACCGCGACCCCCGTGCCGAGGCCCAGGATCATGTAGCCGACCTGGCTGACGGCGTGGTAGGACAGCAGCCGCTTGAAGTCCTTCTGGATGAGGGCCATCATGACGGCCAGGACGATGGTCGCCGCGCCGACCGTCATCATCAGCAGGGACATGGCGCCGCCCTTCTCGATCTTGAACACGTCCAGGGTCAGCCGGGCCAGCAGGTAGATCCCCAGCAGCTTCTCGAAGGCCGCCGGCATGAAGGCCATGAAGGTCACCGGGGCGTCGATGGCGGCGTCGGGGATCCAGGTGTGAAAAGGCATGACCCCGGCTTTGCCGGCGGCGCCGATCATCATCAGGATGAAGGCGGCGGCGTAGACGCCGGTCGGATGGACCGAGATCTGGGAGATCGTCAGCGTCCCCGTCTTGGCCCACAGAATGCCGATGCCCATGATCAGGCAGAAGTCGCAAAAGCCGCTGATGATGAAGGCCTTCATGGCGGTCCGATGGGCATCTTTGCCGCCGATGGCGATCAGGCCGTAGAGGGTCACCAGCAGGCCTTCCCAGAAGAAGACCAGGGGGACAAAGTTGTCGGATAGGACGGCCCCGTTGGCCAGGGCGGCCGACAGGAGGACCAGGGCGTAGTAGAGCCGGACCTGCGGGTGAGCCTTCATCTTGGCCGTCGAGTAGACGACGATCAGGACGAGGAAACCGGCCAGGCCGAGCAGGATGAACGAGGAGAAGTGGAACAGCCGCAGCTCAAAGGCGATGCCGTCGCCCAGCCAGCCGGGGCGCCATTCGAGCGTCTTCTGGCCGAAGAGCTGGATGGCAAAGACAAGCGAGGCGGCCGAGGCGGCCAGGGCCAGGAGCTCCCGCAGAACCTTGACCCGCGAAGGGATGAGGGCCAGCAGGACGGCGGCCAGGGCCGGCACGAGGATGGTCCAGAAAAGCATTGTGGGGTTCATCGCAGCCACCAGCTGATATGGGTGGTCGCGGCCGTCGTCAGCTTGGCCGGCCAGGATATGAGCAGGCCGGAGACGAGCGACAGGACGGCCAGGAGCCCGACCACGAAGACCATGGAGAAGGTCTTCTCGGGGGCCGCGACCTTGGCTTCGCCCATGAAGATCAGGGCGAAGGTCCGCAGGAGGTAGTACATGGTCAGAACGGCGGTGAAGAGGGCGATCGCGGCGACCGGGATCATACCGGCCTTGACGGTGCCCATGATGACCATGAACTTGGAGAAGAAGCCGCCGAACGGCGGGATGCCGATGACGGAGAAGGAGCAGAGCAGGAAGGCCGCCGCCGTGACCGGCATGGTCTTGATGAGGCCGCCCATCTCGCGGATGTCACGCTTGTGGGTGGCGTGGATCACAATCCCGGCGCAGAGGAAGAGCCCGGCCTTGGCCAGGCCGTGCATCAGGATGAACAGCAGCGAGCCGTTGACCCCGATCGTGTTGGCTACGGAGAAGCCCAGGAAGATATAGCCGATCTGGGAGACCGTGGAGTAGGCCAGGATGCGCTTGATGTCGGTCTCGACGGTGGCCGCGCCGGCCGCGATCAGGCTGGAGACGACGACGATGATCGGCAGGGCTTCGGGCCAGGAGCCGGGCAAGCGGAAGCCGTACAGGAACAACCGGGCGAAGGCGTAGACGCCGATCTTGACCAGCACGGCGGCATGGAGCAGGGCCGTGACCGTAGTCGGGGCGACGCCGGCATCGGGCAGCCAGGAGTGGAGCGGCACGGTGGCCGACTTGGAGAACAGCCCGAACAGGATCAGCAGGACCGCGCTCCCCGGGATGATGGCCCCCCGCATGGCCGTCAGATCGAAGGTGCCGGTCTGGCCGTAAATCTGGATGAAGCCCAGCAGCATGACCACGGCGCCGAAGAAGGTGATCAGGAAGGCTTTATCGGCCTTCCTGACGTGCTCCTTCAATCGGTAGAAACCGATCAGCCGCCAGCAGCAGACGGCGATGATCTCCCAGAACAAGTACAGGAAGATCAGATTGCCCGAGTACACCAGCCCCATCATCGACCCGATGAAGAGCAGGACCATCAGGAAGTATTCGTTCTGGTTCTCCTCGTGCCGGATGTACCCCAGGGAGTACACGATGATCAGAAAGCCGATGAACGAGGAGACGATGGACATGAAGATCGACAGGGGGTCGATCACCAGGATGAAGTCCAGCCCGAGAACGAACTCCTTCCGGACGATGGTCTCGCCGCCGCCGAGCGCGGTCTTGATCAGGAGCATCGGCAGGAACGCCGTGGCGCCGCCTAAAAGGACGGACCACGCCGCGGGATCGTCAACGAGCCAATGATCGGGACAAAGACCGTGAGCAGGGTGATTGTCTCAATGTTCATTGGAGGATGGTCAATATACTTTTTCGGCCCGGATTTTGTCAAGGGTTTTCACAGGCTTTTCACCGCTTATCCTCAATATTTTCACAGACATTTACTCAAGAGGGGGCTCGGGGTGTGGGGTTCGCTCTGGCGGAAATTTTTGCGTCGTGGCGTCTCGTTTTTCTCGGCGGCTCGGAACTCGCGTCCCGCATCGATTTTACGGTCTTTGTACGGCCCACTCAGACATCCTCGCCGTTCGGCCTCTTTTCGGGCCGAATCCCCTCGAAAAACGAGAACACGCAACGAATTTTCCGCATCGGCGCTCACCCTCACACCCCTCGCCCCAGAGAAAGAGCTTCTCGGAATGCTCGATACCGCCACTTTCTTTTAATCTTCGCCCAAGCCCGGGGAAATCAGGGTGGTTCGGGGTGTCGGCCAACGGCGAAATTGCGAGAAGACGCCGAAGCCGTCCTCGCGAGGATTGTTGAAGCAATTATCCTGGCGAGGGCTATCAAAGTATTGCCGGGACGGCACTCCGAACCACCCTCCTCGGGATTGGGCAAGAACCTGATAAACAGAAGTAGGTATTTTGACAAAACCGGTGAAAAAGAGGATAAAAGGGGCAACTTCTGACGGAAGGAGCGCGAATGAGCATCGAAATCCGGGAAGTCGCCTCGAAAAAGGATTTCAAGACGTTCCTCTACCTGCCCGAAAAGCTCAACGCCGGACGGCCCTATTGGGTCCATCCCGTTCTGATGGACGACCGGAAATACTTCAATCCCAAGAAAAACAAGGCTTTCGGCTACTGCGACGTGATCATGCTCCTGGCCTTCAAGGGCGGCCAGGCGGTCGGG
>JAPKZJ010000036.1 GCA_026393855.1 Candidatus Aminicenantes bacterium | reverse complement strand
TGGGCCTTAAGATCGAGCATCGGGACATTGGTGACCATGAGAGCGGCTCCTTCTCGGATAAGCGTTAGAATGAATGCGAAAAGGCCAAAATGACTCGATATTATGACACGCCGGGCTCGACCGAACAAGAGGGGAAAAGATAGGGGTCAGGTCTTAAGATATGAGTTATCTAATATTTTTTGACAAAAAACGGCACGAGAAAACTTATATCTTAAGACCTGACCCCTCGCGGAGCCGATAGGCCAAATCGATGGACGGAAGAGCTTCGTCCAAGCCGAAGCCGCGACCGGCAAGAATTTCGGCGTAGCAGGCGGTGTGGAGCTCGGAGAAGCCGGACTCGAACTCGATGGGCTCGCCGGCCACCGTGAGGCGGCGGCATGCCCGCTCTCCTGCGGCCGCGCACGAAGCGGGCAAATCTTGGAATCGCAGGGACAGCGTCCAGCGGACATGGGCGTGCCGGAGATCGAGAAATCCGGAGGCGCGATCGGGCGTCCGCTCGACGACCTCGAAGCCCGCGACGGGCCCGAAGATCCAGAGCAGCATGTCGAAGAAATGAATGCCGATGTTGGTGATGATGCCGCCGGACTTGGCCTCGTGGCCCTTCCAGGAGTAGCCGTACCAACGGCCGCGCGGCGAGACCTGGGTCAGCTCCACTTCGAGCGGGGCGGAAGGGGGCGCGGCGGCGATCCGATCGCGTAAGGCCCGGATGGCGGGATGCAGGCGGAGCTGAAGGATGGTGTAGACGCGGCGGCCGAACTCGCCTTCGAGGGAGCGTAGGGCGTCGATGTTCCAGGGGTTGAGGACAAGCGGCTTCTCGCAGATCGCGTCGGCCCCGACCCGCAGAGCGAATCGGATGTGAGCGTCGTGCAGGTAGTTGGGCGAGGTGATGGAGACGTAATCGACGCGACGCTCGCTCTTCTCGCGGCGCAGCTTCTCGATGTGGCGGTCGAAGCGCTCGAACTCGGTGAAAAAATCGGAGTCGGGGAAGTAGGCATCGATTATGCCCACCGAGTCGGCGGGGTCGAGGGCGGCGATCAGGCGATGGCCGGTCTCTTTGATCGCTTTCATATGGCGGGGGGCAACGAATCCGGCCGCCCCGATCAGGGCGAAATTGCTCATCTGGACGCCCTCCTCCGGCCGAAATCATATCACAAAAAAAGAGAGGGGTCAGGTCTCAACATTAGACATTTCTTTTGGTTAAAAGTGCCAAACAAGACAATTAATTGGCGGCGAAGCAAGTACGTGGGGATCTAAAGAGTGGGGATCAAAAGAGAGATCTCACTCGCGCCGACTGTCGAAGCGATGACGGGACGACGGAGCTACTCCATTTCCGTGACTGAGCCGGCGGCGAAGCGGTAGCTCTTACCCGAGCGCGGACAGGTCGCCAGGCCGGCGGGGTCAAAGACCAGCTTCTCCCCCGCCTCGCTCATCCAGCCGACGACGCGGGCCGGGTTGCCGACGACGAGGGCGAACGCGGGCACGTCCTTAGTCACGACGGCCCCGGCCCCGACGAAGGCGAAGCGGCCGATGGCATGGCCGCAGACGATGGTGCAGTTCGCTCCGAGCGAAGCGCCCACGCGGACGATCGTCGGCTTGTAGAAGGCCGCTCCGATCTGCGGGTATTTGCCGCGCGGCACGGGGACGTTGGTGAAAACCATCGAAGGGCCGCAAAAGACATAGTCTTCGAGGACGACCCCCTCGTAGACCGAGACGTTGTTCTGGATTTTGACGAAATCGCCGATGACGACGTTGTTGCCGATGTTGACGTTCTGGCCCAGGACGCAGGAGCGGCCGATGCGGACGCCTGATTGGACGTGCGAGAAATGCCAGATCTTGGTCCCCTCCCCAATCGCGACGCCGTCATCGACATAGGAGCTGGGGTGAACAAAAAACGGATTAGCCGGCAAGCTTGGGATTTCGGACATGGCGCCCCTCCTAAGATAAAAATCTTATCATACGAAAGGGGTCGGGTCTCAACATTCAACATTTCTTTTGCCCCAAAGCGTCAAACAAGACAATAAATTGGCAGGAGAAATGTTGAATGTTGAGACCTGACCCCTAGCGCTTGTAATACTCCATCAGGATCCGCAGCACTTCGGGGCGGCTGAACTCCGCCGCCGGCATCTCGCCCGCGGCCAGCATCTCGCGCAACTTGGTGCCGCTGATCATCAGCCGGTCGGCCGGGGGATGGGGGCAGGTCTTGGTCGAAGCCATCCCGCCGCACTTGAAGCACCAGAACGTCCAATCGATGTTGAGCGTCTTGATCTTAAGGGCGCCGGCCGGGATGTCGTCGAAGATCTTCTGGGCGTCGAACGGGCCGTAGTACGAGCCGACGCCGGCGTGGTCACGGCCGATGATGATGTGCGAACAGCCGTAGTTCTGCCGGAACGCAGCGTGCAGAACCGCTTCGCGCGGGCCGCCGTAGCGCATTTCCATCGGGTAAACCTTGAGGGCGACCCGTTCCTTAGGATAGTAGTTGTCGAGCAGGGCTTCGTAGCATTTCATCCGGACGTCGGCCGGGATGTCGTCCGACTTGAGCTTGCCGACGAGCGGGTGGATAAGCACGCCGTCGCAGATCTCGAGGGCGATCTTGGTGCAATACTCGTGCGAACGATGGATGGGGTTGCGGGTCTGGAAGGCAGCGATGGTCGTCCAGCCCTTGGCGGCGAAGAGGGCCCGCGTCTCGGCCGGGCGGGCGTAGGCCTCGCCATAGAGGGCGGGATATGGCCCCTCGCTGAGGACGCGCACGGGGCCGCCCAGCAGCGTTTCGGGCTGGGCATAAAGCTTGGCGACGCCGGGGTGCTTCTCGTCCTCGGTCCGGAAGACGAGGCGCGCCTCGCGGCGCTTGTCGTAGGCGTACTTCTCGTCTACGCGCAGGATGCCCATCAGCTCGCCGCTCTCGTCGTCGACGAGGGCGACTTCGGAGCCGATGCGGAGGGCCGCGGCCTGGTCGGAGGGGGTGGCGCAGGTGATCGGCATGGGCCAGAGCGTGCCGTCGGCCATCTTCATTTCTTCGACGACGCCGTCGTAGTCGCGGCGGGTCATGAACCCGTCGAGAGGGCTGAAGGCGCCAGAGGCGAGCATGATGAGGTCTGATGTCTCGCGCGAGGACAAGCGGATGACGGGCAGCGAACGGGCCCGATCGACGAGGGCGGCATGTTCGTCGCCGGTGACGAGGAGGGGTTTCAGCGTCCCGCCGTGCGGGGCGATCTGTTGGCTCATGGCATCTCCTTGGGGAGCGGCAGGCTCCAAACGAAGGCGCGTATTATAGCAGAATCAAGTGAAAATAGGGGTCAGGTCTTAAGATTTAAGGTATCTAATATATCAGTCAAATAACGTCATTTTTTACAGAAAATTGTTAATAGAAAACTCATATCTTAAGACCTGACCCCTATCCTAACAGGGCGACAATGCGGGCAGCGGCGCCCGTGCCGCCGTAAAGAGGCGGGCGGGCGGACGGCGGGCGGAATTCCCGAACGGAGCGGACGATCGTCTCGGTTTCGGCCCCGACGACCCTGTTCCAACCGGCCTCGACGGTTTCCACCCATTCGGTTTCGCCGCGCAGAGTCAGGCACGGGACGCCCAGCCAATAGGCTTCTTTTTGGATTCCGCCCGAATCGGTCAGGATGAGGCGGGCGGATCGCTCGAGCAAGGCCATGTCGAGATAGCCGACGGGTTCGATCGCCCGCAGGTTCGGAATCCCCAAATGGGGATCGCCCAAGCCGGCCAACGCTTTTCGCGTCCGCGGATGAACGGGAAAAACGATGGGCTCGGGGATAAGCCGGAAGGCATCCAGAATGGCTCGCAAACGGGCGGGGTCGTTGGTGTTTTCGGCCCGATGGATCGTGGCCAAAAGGAACGCTCCCGGTCGGACATCCAAGCGGGATAGGATCGCGGCGCGGGTCGCGGCCCGGGCCGCGGCTTCGGCCAGCGCATCGGCCATGACGTCGCCGACGATATAGACGCCGCGGGTGATGCCTTCGCGGGCCAGATTCTCGGCCGCGCTCGGCGACGGGCAGAAAAGAAGCGAAGAGACGAGGTCGACCATCAACCGGTTGATTTCTTCGGGCATGCTGCGATTGTAGGAGCGCAGACCGGCCTCGATATGGGCTACCGGGATGCCCAGCTTGACGGCAGCCAGGGCCCCGGCCAGAGTCGAATTGGTGTCGCCGTAAACGAGGACGGCATCGGGACGCTCGTCCATCAGAACAAGCTCGATCGCCGCCAGCATGGCCCCGGTCTGGGCGCCGTGCGGGCCGGAGCCGACGCCGAGGTGGCGGTCGGGGGCGGGGATGCCCAGCTCATCGAAGAAGATGTCGGACATCGCGGGGTCGTAATGCTGACCGGTGTGGACGAGAATTTCGGCGTGGCGCCCGGAAGCGCGAAGGGCGCGGCAGACGGGAGCCGCTTTAATGAATTGCGGCCTGGCCCCCACAATCGAAACGATTTTGATCATGTTCGGTTCAAGTATAATGCAGCGGGGGTCAAGTCTCAACATTCAACATATCTGATATTTCCGGCGAAAACTGTCAAAATTAACAAGTCCCTTCTTTATAAGAGACGCGGCCAGGGCTCAAAATTCTCACCCGCTCCCTCCCTCCGCCTCTTTAAATCGGGCCCCGGGAATGATAGATTATTCCAGCCATAAGTCTTGGGGTTGAACATGAGGAGACTTTTCATGCCGCGAAAGATCGACCCGTCGAAGAAAACGGCCGCTCGCCCGGCGGCAAAAAAGCCCGTCCCCCGCCCCCGCGACCTCCGCACCCTGCACGGCAAGACCATCCTGGTCACGGGCGGCGCCGGCTTCATCGGCAGCAACTTCATCCGATTTTTACTGGATCGCTATACGGACATCCGCATCGTGAATCTGGACAAGCTGACCTACGCCGGCAACCTGGACAACCTGGCCGACCTCGCCTGCGACCAGCGCCACGAGTTCGTCCACGGCGACATCCGCGATGCCGCGCTGGTGGGCAGCCTTCTCACCCATGTCCAGGGCGTCGTCCACTTCGCCGCCGAGACCCACGTGGATCGATCCATCGTCAGCGGCGGCGAGTTCGTCCTGACCGATGTCCACGGCACCTATGTTCTGCTCGAGGCCGTCCGCAATGCGCCCGCCATCGAGTTTTTCCTCCACGTCTCGACCGACGAGGTCTACGGCAGCCGCGACACCGGCTTTTTCAAGGAAGCCTCCCTGCTCAACCCGTCATCCCCCTACTCGGCCAGCAAAGTCGGGGCGGACCGACTGGCCCATGCCTTCCATGTGACCTACGGTACGCCGACGCTGATCGTACGGCCGAGCAACAACTACGGCCCCTTTCAATACCCTGAAAAGTTCATCCCCCTGTTCGCCACCAACGCCATGGAGGACCGCCCGCTGCCGCTCTACGGCAAGGGCCGCAATGTCCGCGACTGGCTGCACGTCGAGGACAACTGCCGGGCCATCGAGACGGTCATTCGTCGCGGCACGACGGGCGAGGCCTATAACGTCGGGGCCAACGACGAGCGGTTCAACATCGACGTGGCCCGGCGAATCGTCAAGCTGCTGGGCAAGCCCGGGAGCCTGATCAAGTTCGTCCCCGACCGGCTCGGCCACGACCGGCGCTACGCCGTCGATTGCCGCAAGCTCAAGGCGCTCGGTTGGAGACGGGAGATCGACTTCGAGGATGGGCTGGAGGGGACGGTCCGGTGGTATGTCGAGAATCAGGCCTGGTGGCGCAAGATTAAAGAAAAAAGCACCGAGTATAAGGCATTTTACGAGAATTATTATAAAGACAGAAAATAGGGGTCAGGTCTTAAGATATAAGTTTCCTCGAGCCATTTATTGTCATTGGGAGCAAATTTACGTCCAAACTAGTAGATAACTTATATCTTAAGACCTGACCCCTAATAGATCCTATTAAACCCGGGCGCGCCAATATTCGAGGATGTCGCGCAAAGTCTGCTCCAGCGCAATGCGCGGCGCCCACCCCGTCGCCTGGCGCAGCTTGCCGTTATCGCCGGCCAGATACGGGATGTCGACCTTGCGGACCCGGGCTGGGTCGATCTCGTAAGCGATCTTCCGGCGGGAATAGGACAACAGAGTTTTCAGAACCCATTCCAGGCTCGTGGCGCGGCCGGAGCAGACGTTGTAAACCTCGCCCGGCTTCCCCTTGGCCAAGAGCAAGGCATACGCCCGGACAATATCGCGGACATCTGAATAATCCCGCCGTAGAGCTAGATTGCCGACCCGGATGACAGGCACGCCTCCGCCGCCCCCGGCCTCGGCCGCCCGCCCTTGGCCGAGGCGTTGGCCGGCCGCCTCGGCGTCGCCGTGAGCCTTGAATTTCTCGATCAGGGCGATCTGGCGAGCCCAGTCCGAGCAGACGAAATCAGCTGTCTGCCCCGGCCCGGTGTGCGGGAAGGGCCGGGCCGCGATGATCGGCACGTTCTCGCGCAGGGCGTAAAATTCGCCCAAGAGCTCGCCGCTGACTTTGGTGAAAGCGTAAGGGCTGACCACGCCGCGCCGGTCCCGCTCGCGGCAGGGCCGATGCCGCGGCTCCAGGAATCCGTAGACATCCGACGAGCTGACAAAGAGCACCCGCGCCTTGGGCGTGTGCTTCCGCACGGCCTCAAAGAGGTTGAACGTGCCGCGTAGGTTGGTATCGAACGTTTCGGCCCGCTTCTCCCACGACAGGCGGACCTGGGAAAGCGCCGCCAGGTGGTAGATTCGGGCTGGCCGAATCGAGGCCAGGACCGTCTCGACGGCCGCCGCATCGCGCAGGTCCAGATGGACAAGCCGAACGTTGCGTTCGGCCCGGCAGAGATCAGCGCATGATTCCGGCCGCTCGGGAAAGCAGGAACCGAAGATCTCGGCCCGGGTCGCCCCGCCCCGCCTGTTCAGGTGGGCAATCAAGTGCCGGCCGACGAATCCCGTCGCTCCGGTAATGAAAATACGCTGTGAGGGCATAAATATCCGTTTCTTATGACGCTTGTCTTTCAGCTATTCTTCCATATCTTCGATCAGAAACCGGGATCCTGTTTTATCGGGGCACGCTATTTTTTCTCACGCTTTTCACGGCAAAACCCGATATATAGTGACGTTTTTTGTCAGCATTGTCAGAAAACTTATATCTTAAGACCTGACCCCTATCACACCCGCGCCCGCCAATAGTCCAGCAAATCGCGCAGGGTCTTTTCGAACGGGATGGTCGGCTCCCAGCCGGTCTGCTTGCGGAATTTAGCCGGGTCGGCCTGCAGGATCTGGACGTCGCTGGGTCGCAGGCGCTCGGGGTCGACCTGGACCCGAACCTTGACCTTGGTCAGGGCCAGCAGCATATCCAGGAGCTGGTGCATGGAGATAGTGCCGCCGGTGCCGACGTTGTAAACGTCGCCGTCCTCGCCCTTCTCGGTGGCCAGCCAGTAGGCCCGGACCATGTCACGGACGTCGGTGAAATCGCGCTTGGCGTCCAGGTTGCCGACATGGATGACCGGCTCGCGCAGGCCTTTCTCGATCTGGGCCATCTGCTTGGCGAAGTTGGATGTGACGAAAACGTCGCCGCGGCGCGGCCCGGTATGGTTGAAGCCGCGGGTCCGGATGGCCCGCAGCCCATAGCTCTTGAAGTACTGATAGCCGAGCAGGTCCTGGGCCACCTTGCTGACAGCGTAAGGCGAGAGGGGCCGCAGGGGGTTGGTCTCCTTCATCGGCACCTCGTCGGGATGGACCATACCGTACTCTTCGCTCGAGCCGGCGATCTGGACGCGCGGGTCGAGCTTGAGGTCCAGGATAGCCTCGAACAAGTTGATCTGCCCGACGGCGTTGATCTGGAAAGTTTCGGCGGGAAGGCGCCAGGAAGTGGGGACGAAGCTCTGGGCGGCCAAGTGGAAAATCTTGTCCGGCCTGGAGGCGTGCAGGGCTTTCTTCATCGAGACCATGTCTTTGAGGTCGGCCTCGTGGAGCTCGATTTTGCCGGCGAGGTGGGCGACGTTGTCCATGCGGCTGCGCCAACGGACGATGCCGTGGACGCGCGCGTCGGGGTGTTCGGCTAAAATATACTCGGCCAGGTGGCTGCCGGCGAACCCGGTGATGCCGGTGATGAGGACGTTCATCCATGCCTCCTACTAATAGGGGTCAGGTCTTAAGATATAAGTTATCCTGAAACCCATTCATTTTACTGACGATGCGGTTCCTAAAAATGCGCCGATTCTCGTAAAACGGCCCCAAAGATACCATATTTTCAGGACCGAAAAAAGCCAAGCATCCCATGAGAATCCCATCCCGCCACGCCGTCTTTAATGATTGAGGGCATCGGAGCTTCCCTATGGCTCGCCCACTTCGCATCCAATTTCGCAACGCGGCGTATCACGTTACATGCCGAGGCATCCGCAAGGACGCCATATTTTTCGCCGACCATGACCGCTTTGAGTTCGTCCGCAAGATGAACGAGACATTCGAAAAATACTCCTTCATCCTCAACGCTTTTTGCCTAATGCCGAACCATTATCACCTCTTCCTTCAAACCCCGCTGGCCAACCTCTCCGAAGGGCTCCACCATCTCAACTCGGCGTATTCAAACTGGCTGAAAAGCAAGCACAAGCTCGTCGGCCACGTTTTCCAAGGTCGGTTCAAATCGATCCTCGTCGATGAAGAGACGTATGCCGTCAACCTATCCATCTACATCCACCTCAACCCGTGCCGCTGGGGTTTGGCCAAAAAACCGGAGGATTACGCCTGGAGCAGCTGCCGGGATTACCTGGGGATGCGGGGCCTGCAAACGCCGGCTCTCCAAGCGCCGCGAATCCTGTCAATTTTAACCTCCGACGATACTAACGCGCGAACCCGCTATCGGGAGCTTCTTCGGGAGCGGCGGGATATGGACGATCCGCTGAAGGCTTCCTTCCGGAGAATTGCTTTGGGCAGCCCCTCATTCATCGACCGGATCCGGCAACTTATCAACGAGCGGGCGGCGGCGGGAAAAACCCGCGAAAATTCCGCCCGTGACTTCAAGGCCTGTCAGGCTGTTTCTCCCGCCCAGGTGTTCGAGATCATCGCCGCGGTCTCTGGTTGTGCGGTTTCGGATATCCTGACAAAAAAGCGGGGCAGGCCATGGCGGGCCATGGGCATGTATCTCGTCAAGAAGCACTGCGCTATCGGCCTAAGGAAAGCCGGCGAGATCTGGGGCGTCGATTACGCCGTGGTCGGGTTCAACGCCAGGCGCTTCGCCGCCGATTGCGGGGGAAGCGAAACGCTGGCGCCCTTGCTTACGGCCGCAGAGGCGCGGATATCCGGCTTGCGAAAAAATACCTCTTTGCCGATCGCTCCGGGAAGTTTGGAAGAAAACTTATATCTTAAGACCTGACCCCTATCCGACAGGCAGGGGCAGCTGGCTGGCGCCGCTGGCCTTGCGTTCGTCTTCGATCTGCTGCAGCATCTCCGCCGTTACGTCGCCCGTGACGTAATTCCCGTCGAAGCAGGCGGCGCAGAACTGGGTCAGGGCCGGGTTCTCCATCCCGACCGCCTTCTTCAGGTTGTCGAGCGTCTGGTAGATGACCCGGTCGGCATCGAGAAACTCTGCAATCTGGTCTAGATTGCGGTCGCGGGCCAGGAACTCGGTCCGGGTCTGCATGTCGATGCCGTAGACGCAGGGATGGCGAAGCGGCGGCGAAGTCACGGCGAAATAAACGTGCTTGGCCCCGCACTCGCGGACCATCTCGACGATGGCCTGAGATGTCGTGCCGCGGACGATGCTGTCGTCGACCAACAGGATGTCTTTATCCTTGAACTCGCTGGCGATCGTGTTCAGCTTGAGCCGGACGCTGTGCTTGCGCTTGGCCTGGTCGGGCATGATGAAGGTGCGGCCGATGTAGCGGTTCTTGACCAGGGCCTCGCGGTAGGGCAGGTCCAGCGAACGGGCGATCTCGATGGCCGCGTCGCGCGAGGAATCCGGCACGGGCACGACGACGTCGATGTGCAGGCCGGCCCGGCGGATGTCCTCGGCCAGGAGCTGGCCCAGGCGGATGCGGACGCGGTAGACGTTGGCGTCGTCGATGAACGAATCCGGACGGGCGAAATAGACCCACTCGAACAGGCAGGGCGAATGGGGCTTGTCGGCCAATTGGGCCACGTGGGCCTTGCGGTCGCGGTCGATGAAGATGGCTTGCCCGGCGGCGACGTCGCGCATCTCCTTGAAGCCCATCAGGCTCAGCGAAACCGTCTCCGAGGCGAAGGCGTATTCGGGTTTGCCCGCGCCGGTGCGCACGGACCAGACCAGGGGCTTGATGCCGAACGGGTCGCGGAAGGCGACCATGCCCTGTTCACCGATGTAGGCGACGACGGAATAGCTGCCGACGACGGTCCGGTAGACGCGCCGGACGGCCTCGAAGATGTGCTCGGGCGTCAGGGCTTCGACGTTCTGCTCCTCCAGCGACTGGGCGAAGATGTTGAGGATGCTCTCGACGTCGTTGTCAGAGTTGAGCAGGCGGCGGTGAGTTTTATAGAGCGTCTTCCGCAACTCGGCGTAGTTCACCACGTTGCCGTTGTGGGCCATGATGATGCCAAAAGGGGAATTCAGCTGAAAGGGCTGGGCGTCCTCGCCGCGGCCGCCGCCGACCGTCGGATAGCGAGTGTGGCCGATGCCGATGCCACCGGTCAAGCGATCTACGTGCTCCTCCCGAAAGATGTCGCGCACCTGGCCGTTGCCCTTTTTGGTGTGGAAGCGCCCGTCATAAGTGACGATGCCGGCGGAATCCTGGCCGCGGTGCTGAATGCCCATCAAACCCTGATGGAGGTAGGGAAAAGCACGGTCGTTGACCCAGAGCCCGATGACGCCGCACATGGTGTGTTGGTCTCCGCGTGAATAGAGCAGTCCCAATGCGCAATTATACCATATTCGCGCCGTTTCTGCCGGGCTGCCGAGAGGAGACAGGGGTCAGGTCTTAAGATATTAGTTTTCTCGAAACAATTTTTGTCAGAAATGACAAAATTCGGACTGAAATATTAGATATCTTAAATCTTAAGACCTGACCCCTAACTTTTTCGGAGGTAGATGTCCACGTCCAAGAACTCGCGCTTGACCGTCCGCCAAAGATAAAACCGGCGATCCAGATAAGCGCGAAACGCGTCGGCGTCCGGCAGGGCGGCCAAATGATGGGCCGAATGGCCCCGCTCGACGAAAACTAGGGCGACCCCGGCCTCTTCGCAAGCCTTTTCGATCACCGCGGACGTGATCCAGCCGCCGCGGACCATGGCTCCCGAGACATCGACAAGCCGGGGCGGGCATGGGCGCCCGGCCAAGAAGTTGATGAACGGGTCGTCGCCGAACACAAATTGCCCCGGCTGCGTCGCGTCCTCGACGAGCCGAGCCAAGGCCCGCGTTTCCGGATCGTACTCCCCTATTTTTGCCGGGCTGAGAGTCGGAGCCAGGCACAGCAGGATAAGAGCGGCGGCGAGAAGGCCGCCCACCGCTCTAAGACCCGCCCGCCGGACGCTCGCGCCCCTCGGGCTTTCCGGCGTCCGAAAACGACTCGCGGGAACCGCGGACCGGCCGCCTTGTCCCTCGGATGCCGCGAATGGCCCGATTTTATTCCCACTGGCCGCCGCCTCGGGCGTTGGCGCCTGCATCCCGCCGCCATCGCCGCGCGATCGTCCGATCAGGCACTCGACTCCCGCGGCGAAGAAAAGCGCCAGGGGCAGAAATGCGGGCAGGACATATCGGAGATAGTATTTTCCCGGCAGAAAAACGGGCAGGCACGCGGCCGCCGCCATAGCCGCCAACATCCAAGCCTGTCGTTTTTTGAAATCAAACGACTCCGGCCGATCGTTTTCGGCCATCGGCCAAGCGCCATCCGCCACAGCCGGACCCGTCTTCACGGCCCCATCGCGCCGCCCCGCCTCGATACCGACCCCTGTCGCCGCCCCCTCCGCTGGTCGACCACTCCCCACGCGTCCAGCCTCGCGAGCTTTTGCGGCATCAGCCTGGGCCATATGGAAAGGGTCCCGGCCCGCTCTCCAGGAATTGCGGCCCACCTGCTTCGATTTGGCTCCCACCCTGGCCATCGCCCACACCCCGACCAGGGCCAACCCGAACAGCGCATAGTTGTGGTTGCCGACGAGCTTGCCCCATCGAGCCGCTACAAGCCCGGCCGCATAGCCCGTCTCGGCCTCGCCTGACGCGAGATGAAAGCCCAAAGTATATTTGAACGTCCCCGGTACAAACGCCAGCATCAGCCCGAAGGGCAGGCCGAAGCTCAACCCGAATCCCGCGACCGCCCGCCAAGCCTTGCCCCAGGCGGCTCGCCGGGCATCCCGCCTCAGCATCGACGCGGCCAGAAAAACGCCATATCCGGCAAAGAGAAACACGCCGGTCAGCTTGGCCAGCGCCGCCAACCCGGCGAAAATCCCGACCCACAAAGCCGCCCGGCCGCCGGCACCCGCGGCCGTTTCGACGAATGCTTCCGAAGTCGTCCCAATTCGCATTGACGCTTCAGCCCGTGCGGTTGGGGCAGCCGCACCATTGCTTTCGGATGCTCTTTCGGCCGCCAGGGCCGCGTAAAGCATGGCCGCCGCCCCCAGCAGCATGAGGTTGTCGGGCAGGAAAGACCGCCCTAGGAAGAAAACGTGCTTATTGAGGAGAAATATCCCCGCCCCGGCCAAGGCGACGCCGTGCGGAAAGTGTAAAAAGCGCCTGCCCGCCATGAATAAAACGACAGCCGCCCCAAGCATAAAGAGATACGAGGCGGCCCGGGCCGCCCAGACCGACGGCCCCGCCAGGCGAAAAAGCCCGCCCACGACGCCGAACGCGAGCGGCGTCTGGACAAGGGCGAAATCGCGATAAGGCATCTCCCCCAGGCTGACCCGCCAGGCGCCATAGAGATATGTCCCCTCATCGTCGTTCATCAGCCAGCCGCCCAAGTTCCACAGACCGAGAACGAGGGCCGCGAGAATCGCCGCCCAGGGGACAAGCCTGGCCAAGCTTGCCTGACGGGCAATAGGGGCCCGACGGACGGATCTCTCGGGGGGGACTGATACCGCCGGGTGCCCGGCCGGCGCGTCCGACGGCCCGGGCTTGGGGACGAGACTGTCGCTCACGGCTCGGAATGGTAGTCTCCCTTGCCGCGCCGGTCAAGGATCGGGGGGCACCCCCCCTCCCCCGCCCCCTTGTCCGGTGCCCCGGCTTGGTATATACTGGCGCTCTCTTTTCTTGTTGAAATAGCTCAATTTGACGGTCCAACCGGAGGAGAACGAACGATGAAAAAAGTGATCATCATGGGCGCCGCAGGGCGCGATTTCCACAACTTCAACACCTACTTCCGCGACAACCCCAATTTCCAGGTCGTCGCCTTCACCGCCACCCAGATCCCCGACATCGAAGGCCGCAAGTACCCCGCGGTTCTGGCCGGCAAGCTCTACCCCGACGGCATCCCCATCTACGCCGAGGAAGAGCTCGATTCCCTGATCCGCAAGTTCGCCGTCACCAAGGTCTATTTCTCCTACAGCGACGTGGCCCACCTGGACGTCATGCACAAGGCCAGCCAGGTCCAGGCGGCCGGAGCGTCGTTCGTCCTGCTCGGCCCCAAGGACACTATGGTCAAGAGCGAGAAGCCCGTCGTATCCGTCTGCGCCGTGCGCACCGGCTGCGGCAAGAGCCAGACCTCGCGCAAGGTGGCCAACATCCTCAAGGCCAAGGGCCGCCGGGTGGCCGCCATCCGCCACCCCATGCCCTACGGCGATTTGGCCAAGCAGAAAGTCCAGCGCTTCGCCGAGCTGGCCGACCTCGACAAGCACGAGTGCACGATCGAGGAGCGGGAGGAGTACGAACCCCACATCATGGCCGGCATCATCATCTACGCCGGCGTCGATTACGAAGCCATCCTGCGGGAAGCCGAGAAGGAAGCCGACGTCATCCTCTGGGACGGCGGCAACAACGACTTCCCCTTCTACAAGTCCGACCTGGAGATCGTCGTGGCCGACCCGCTCCGGCCGGGCCACGAGATGCTGTACTACCCCGGCGAGACCAATTTCCGCCGGGCCCAGGTCATCGTCCTGAACAAGATGGACTCGGCCACCCCCGAGGGCGTCGAACAGGTCCTGGCCAACGTCCGCAAGTTCAACCCGGCCGCCATCGTCATCAAGGCCAATTCGGCCCTGATCATCAAGGACGCCGAGCAGATCCGCGGCAAGCGGGTGCTGGTCATCGAGGACGGCCCGACTGTAACCCACGGCGGCATGGGCTACGGGGCCGGCTATGTGGCCGCCATGAAATTCGGCGCCGCCTCCGTCGTCGATCCGCGCCCGGCCGCGGTCGGCAGCATCAAGGCGACTTTCGAGAAGTACAACCACCTGGAAAAAGTTTTACCGGCCATGGGCTACGGCGAGAAGCAGGTCCGCGAGCTGGCCGCCACGATCGAGCGCATCGACTGCGACCTGATCGTCAGCGGCACCCCGATCGACCTCAACCGGCTTTTCAAGCCCAAGCAGACGATGCTGGCGGTCGGCTACGAGCTGGAAGAGATCGGCTCGCCGACGCTGGAAGACGTCCTGGCGAAGTTCTAAGCGGACTCGAGTTCGGCATGGCGGCGGCAAAGCAGCGGTTGGCCCTTGTGGCGTTCGGCGGCAACGCCTTACTGCCCGAGAACCAGCGTGGTCTGCAGGAAGAGCAGGTCAAGAACGCCGAACAGGCGGCCCGGCTGATGGCCGGGGTGGCGGCCAAGGGCTACGGACTGATCATCGTCCACGGCAACGGCCCCCAGGTCGGAAACCTCCTCATCCAGCAGGAGGAAGCCGTCAACCGCATCCCGCCCTACTCGCTGGACGTCTGCGACGCCATGACCGAAGGCTCGATGGGCTACCTGCTGGAGCGGGCTCTGGTGAACGAGCTGCGGCGCCGCTCGATCGACCGCGACGTGGCCACGCTGATCAGCATGGTCCTGGTCGACCGGGACGACCCGGCCTTCGCCAAGCCGACCAAGCCGGTCGGCCCCTTCTACACCGAGTTCCGGGCTCGGGAGCTCAGGCGCAAGAAGAAATGGACCATGGTCGAGGACGCCGGCCGCGGCTGGCGCAAAGTCGTCGCCTCGCCCAAGCCCATCGACGTGACGGCCAAGTGGATCATCAAGGACCTGGTCGCCTCGGGCCGGGTGGTCATCGCCGCCGGCGGCGGCGGCATCCCGGTCATCCTCAACAACCGCGGGCTGTACGAGGGAGTCGAGGCGGTCATCGACAAGGACTACGCCTCCAGCCTGATCGCCCGCGAAGTCGGGGCGGACCTGTTCATCATCCTGACCGCCGTCGATCGGGTCTGCTGCGATTTCGGCAAGCCCAGCCAAAGAGATCTGGCCGAGATCACGGTCGCCGAAGCGGAGCGCCTGTTGGCCGAAGGCCAGTTCCCGCCCGGGTCCATGGGGCCCAAAATCCGGGCGGCCATCGATTACATCAGGGCCGGGGGCCGCGAGGTCCTCATCACCGACGCCAACCACCTGAAGGCCGCGCTGATCGGCCGCTCCGGGACTCGCATCGTCCCGGACGTCGCCGTGACGACGGCGGGGCGGGGCAAACAACCCCCAGCAGGTCCCGGCCGCGAGGCCGTCGGCGCCGCCGGCGGGAACGAGACAAGGAGCGGAGCATGAATAAGGATTTCATCACCATCCACGACCTCAGCCGGTACGAGTTCCACGAGCTGCTCGACCTGGCCAAGGACATCAAGGAAGACCCGGACGCGTACCGCAAGCGCCTGCGCCACCAAGTCCTGGCCATGATCTTCGAGAAGCCGTCGCTACGGACCCGAATGACCTTCGAGGTCGGCATGCTGGAGCTGGGCGGCCAGGCCATCTACCTCAGCCCCAACGAGGTGCAACTGGGCAAGCGCGAGACCGTGGAGGACGTGGCCCACAACCTGGAGCGCTGGGTGGATGGCATCATGATCCGCACCTTCGCCCACGACAACATCGTCCGGCTGGCCAAGGCCTCCTCGGTGCCCGTGATCAACGCGCTGACGGACCTGCTCCACCCCTGCCAGGCCATGGCCGACTTCTTCACCCTGGTCGAACACAAGGGCGGCCTGGGCAAGCTGAAGCTGGCTTGGTCGGGCGACGGCAACAACGTCTGCCACAGCCTGATGCTGGCGGCGGCCAAGGCCGGCTCCAAGTTCGCGGCGGCCGTGCCCAAGGGCTACGAGCCCGACCCGATGATCGTCAAATGGGCTTTGGAAGACGGCAAGGACACCGGGTTCGAGCTCCTCATCACCAACGACCCGGCCGAGGCGGCCAAGGACGCCGACGCCATTTACGCCGACGTATTCGCCTCGATGGGCCAGGAATCCGAGAAGGAGGCCCGGGCCCGCATCTTCGCCCCCTACCAGGTCAACGACGCCCTGATGGCCAAGGCCAAGCCCGACGCCGTCTTTATGCACTGCCTGCCCGCCCACCGCGAGGAGGAGGTCACGGCCTCCGTTCTCGACTCCCCCCGCTCCATCGTCTTCGACCAAGCCGAAAACCGCCTTCATGTGCAGAAGGCAATTATGCTAACATTGATGGGAAAGAAAGAGAGCCATGGATAAGGACAACTCGCTCGTCCTGGTCACCCCGGACGACATCGCCTTCCTGGAAGGGGAACTCAGCCAGACCCGGCGCCCGTTCTCCCTTCACGAGCTGACCGGGACGCTGGCCTTCCGCAAGACGGCCGGCCAGCGTTCGGAAGTGGTCAAGATCTACGACCCCGGCGCCGCTTACGCGGTCGGGGACTCGGTCTACAAGGAATACGACGAGCCGCTGACCGTCGGGTCGCGGGTGCAGGAGCACTTCCAGGGCAGCGTCGTGCTCAAGGTCGTCGGCAAGACCGTCGACAAGGCCCTGGACTGCGACATGCTGGAAGTCGACTACACGGGCGGCGGCCCCTTCCGCAAGTACGTCGACTACATGGCCAAGACCAAGACCTTGGTCCTGTTGCCGTCCAACTGCGGCCTCGCGGGCGAGGCGCCCAAGATCATGGTCGCCTCGTCCGACCCGCGCCTGACCGAGCTGCCGATGACCGAGCGCGACGTCCGGACGCTCGAGCGCAACCTTCGCGCGGCCATGGCCAAATCGGCCGCCTTTTTCGCCTGGGGCGACCGCTGGCAGCTCAAGGCCAACCCGCCGGCCGTGCCCGACGAGACGATTAAGAGTATCGCCGCCCGCATCAGCGGGCAGGGCCGGTCCTCGGCCACGACCGACCTCATCCGGGAGTTCTTCGGCCTGGAGCCGTCGAGCGACCTGTTCGAGATCCACTGCCTCTGGCTGAACCATCTGCTGGAGACCAAGCACAAGAAGGAGTTCGTCTCCGTCTCGCCCGTGGAGTGGGGCAAATGGCACCTCAAGGCCTCCCTGGCCGCCATGCCCGAAGGCCTGCCTCTCTCGGCCTCCGAGGCGAAGCTGCCCGAGTTCGACCCGGCCGAAAAGGTCGAGGTCGCGCCGTTCCACGAGTTCCCGCTCAAGGTCTACCTGGGCTGGCGCGAGATCCTCTCGGGCGGGGTCAAGATCCCGCGCTGGTACAACAAAGAGCTCTCGCACTCCCGCGAATACACCTTCACCAACGCCGAGGAGAAGGCCGTCGTGACGGCCTACTTCTTCCCCCAATTGGGCTACTTCCTGGGCCTCAAGGAATACTTCGCCGCGGCCAACATCCCCCAGGGCACGAGCATGACGCTCGAAAAGTCGGGGCCGGCCGGCTTCCAGTTCTGGATCAAGAAGGCCAAGAAGAAGATCCAGGTGGCCAAGGTGGCCTACGACACGGCCGCGGACACGTTCGCCGACGCCGGCGAAGCGCCGACCATGGCCCTGCCCAATAAGATCATCTACATCGAACGCGACCATCTGGCCAAGGTCTTCGCCATGGCCGCCGAGCGCGAAGGCAAGGACCTGCGGGAGCTGCTGATCCCGATCTTCAAGATGTTCAACGTTCACTCGACCCTGACGGCCCTGCATTACCTGCGGGCCTACCACCTGGTCGACCTGATCCAGCGGACCACCCAGGAAGACGTCGAGCTCGTCCTGCTCAACACGCCGGAGTTCATCAAGTCCGACAAGAAAAAGGGCGAGTTCTTCTACCGCGAGGCCGTGCCGGAGAAGGCCCTGGTGATCGAGGAAGAGCCGGCAGCGGCGGTCGAGCGCCCGGCCGTCATCCTCTCGCCCGAGGACATGGCCCTGGCCGAGGCCACGGCCGAGCACGCCGAGCCGATCGACGAGGTGGCCATCGCCGACGCCCTGGAGCTGGAGATCTCGCCCGAGGAGGAGGCCCGCCGGGCCGCCCTGGCCGCGCTGAACCTCGTGCCGCGGTCGATGCCCATCCGGGACACGGGCCGCCCGCCCGCCCGGCCGTCCGCGCCCGTGCCCGGCGTTCCGGCCAAGAAGGAAGTCGAGAAGAAGAAGATCCGGTTCGAAAGCGACCGGCGCCCCAAGACCCGCAAGAGCGAGCGCCGCGTTCTCGAGGAAAGCATCCTCGACCGGGAGTCCGAGCGCGCCGCCATGTCCGCCGTCAAGGACGGCGAGGAGGACATCCTGGCCGAGCTCGGCGCTTTCCTGCCCACGGACGATTCCGAAGAAACCGAAACGACCGCGACGGCGGCCTCGACCGCACCCGCGGCGCATGCGGCCGCCGGCCACGCCAAAGCCGCCCCGAAGACGGAGACGGAGACCGAGGTGCCGGAGGAAGGCGCCGAAGAAGCGGCGGCCGAATCCGAGCCCGCGCCGGCGCCCGGCATGGGCGGCGGCATGTTCGGCGGTATGCTCGCCGACAGGCTCAAGGCGGCCCTGAAGAAGAAACGCGAGGAAGTCGCCCTCGAAGAAGCCGAGGGCGACAAGAAAGACGAATGACCCGTCCGGCCCGGGCCGTCGGGGCGACCCTAAGCGCTTGCGGGGTGATCCTGGCGGCCTTGGCGCTGCTGGGGGCGCCGCCGCTTCGCGCCCAAGCGGCCGCCGATATCTGGACCCGCCCCCAGGCCGAAGTCAAAGCCGAGCTGGGCATCGATTCCCTGGACCGGCGCTTCTACCGACCGGTCTTCTCGCTGGCCTTCCCCGTCGCCGGCGCGGGCGGGAGCCGGCTCAAGCTGGAGGTCGATTTTCTCCAACGCATGAACGGCGCCCTGCAGGGCACGAGCGACTATTGGGTCCGAGTCGGGGCCGAGCAAAGAATCTCGGACGAAATCGCCGTCGAGGCCGCCCTCAATCATTTCTGCCGCCACCTGTCCTCGATCGCCAATCCGTATGTCCTTAACCTGAACGAGCTTCTCGGCCGGGTCGTGGTCCGATCGGGCGGGTTAATGCTCGGGGTCGGCTTCGGACCGTTCATCGGCGGCAGCCGGGGATACGACAAGCTGGCGGCTTTCAGCCTGGACGCGGCGTCGTTCCTGCTGCCCGAGATGTCCTTCGCGGGCGAGCTGAAGTGGGTCGATTTCGAGCGCTTCTATTACGAGGCCACGATGTCGGTCGGGCTCGGAGGCGGGATCGAGATCTTCCTGCGGGCCGCCCGGCATTACAACTATCCGGCGGCCGCCTACCTGGGACTGCGCCTCCGCACGGACGGGCCATTGCGGCAAAACGTGGGCGATTTCGCCATCACGGCCGGCATCTATCCCTATTACGACGTCAACAAGCTGCTGGTCGTCGGATCCTACCGACTGCAGCTGATGCAGCGGGAGGACAGGCGGTTCCTGGCCTCGATCGACTTCCAGACGCCGCTGCTCAGCGGGAGCAGCTTCTTCGCCCAGTTCTGGCCCGATCGGATGCTGCACGCGGCCTCGGCCGAGTATGAACGGACCCTGCCGGGCGGCATGCGGGCCGCCTGGTACGCCCGGTATGTCATCGATATGCCCGTGGACAAGGCCGTGCGCTTCCGGTCCCACCTGGCCACCGGCTTGCTGGTGCGCAATCAGCCCGAGTTCGAAAGGCTGGACAAGCCGATTCGGTTCGAGATCGCCATAGGCTACGATTTCGCCTTCGCCTATGACGCCCGGTTGAAGCTGGGGGTGAATTTCTCGCTGGGGAGCGGCCTGGCCAAGGCCGGAGCCGAGTTTCTGCTCGAGGCCAACGACGAGCAGCAATCGGCGCACGGAAAGGCGTTTATCGCCTTCGGGCGCGAGATCGAGGTCCGGCCGTTCATCGGGATCCGCAAGATCACCTACCTGGCCGGCGGGCCGCCGCCCCCGGATCCCTTCCGCAGCCGGTTGACGTTCGGAGTGACCTTCTTAAAATGGCTTTAAGAAGGGGTCAGGTCTTAAGATATAAGTTTTCTATTTTTTTGATATGAATAGGCTCCCATTTACAAAAACCGGCTCGAGAAAACTTATATCTTAAGACCTGACCCCTCTCGGATAGACCCCCGCCCAAAAGGGGAAAACGGGGTTTGCTGAAAACGGCTGGAGCCGGCCTCCACCAGGGTGAGAAGTATTGTCGTCTTTCCGGGCATGGGCGGCAAGTCGGGAGAGTTTGACTTTTCAGGCGGGCGTCAGCCCGTTGGCCACGGCGTACCGGATGAGCGACGGCAGATCCGCCACCTCCAGCTTTTTCATCAAGCGACTGCGGTAGGTTTCGACCGTCTTGGGCGACAGGAACACGATCTTGGCGATGGCCGCGCTCGACTTGCCCTCGACCACGAGCTGGAGGATCTCCCGTTCGCGCGGGCTGAGCCGGTCGAGCGGGCTGGCCGTCTTGCCGGCCTCGCGCCGCCGCCGAAATTCCTCGACCTCCCGCTCCGAAATCTTCCCGCTCAAATAGCGCCGCCCCGCCTTGGCCGCCAGGACGGCTTCGATGACCTCGGGGCCGGCGCATTCCTTGAGCAAGTAGCCCCGCGCCCCGGCCTCCAGGGCCCGGTAGACATGCTCATTAGTGGAGTGCATCGAGAGGATGATGATCTCGACCGCAGGGCATCGCCGGCGGATCTCGCGCGCCGCCTCGATTCCGTTGAGGCCCGGCATGGCGATGTCGAGCAGGACGACGTCGGGCTTGAGCCGGACGACTTCCCGGACCGTGACCCGGCCGTCGCCCGATTCGCCGATGACGCGCAGTCCCGGGCGGGCCTCGATCAGCGTCCGCAAGCCGTCGCGCATGATCCGATGATCGTCGGCCAGGTAGACGGAGACGGTCATCGCGGCACCTCGACCAGCACCTGGGTTCCCGACCCCGGCGCCGAGACGATCCGGAATTTTCCTCCCACCGCCTCGGCCCGCTCTCTCATGATGGACAGCCCCCAATGGCTGGCGGCCGCCGCCCGGCGGGTCTTCTCGAGCCAGAAGCCGACCCCGTCGTCCTTGATCATCAGATTGGCGTTGTGCTCGTCCGCCTCAAGCGAGAGGACGACCCGGGAGGCGCGGGCGTGGCGATGGACATTCGTCAGCGCTTCCCCGACGATGCGGGCCAGGGCGATCTCGGCCAGCGGCTTGAGCCGGGGAAAGCCCTCTTCGATCCAGGTTTTCACCGGCAGACCCGATTTCCGGGTGAACTCCTCGGCCGCCCATTCCAGCGTCGCCGCCAGCCCGTAATCGTCGAGAAGCGGAGGCCGCAGGTCCGCGATCACCGAGCGGATGCGCCCCGTGATTTCTTCCAGCCTCCGGACCGACGTCCCCAACCGATCGTCCAGGGCCAAGGCGTGTCCGTCGG
>JAPKZJ010000035.1 GCA_026393855.1 Candidatus Aminicenantes bacterium | reverse complement strand
TGTCGGAGGCGGGGGCGATGAAGGACATCAGGGCGATCATGATTAGGGTGGCGATGGCTTTTTTCATTGTCTTGGTTCCTTGCTTCTTGCTCATACATCTATAACTAGAGCAAGTAGCATGCCACATATAATAATATGTATCTAAGTGGCACATAATAAAATAATTAAAACGAATAATTAACATTCACGGCTTCGCCTTATAATGTTTAAAAAACGGACATATTATCACAAAACAACCACGGTTTGTTGTTTGAATTAAATTAAATATAATATAATCAGACACATATATGAATTTTTGAATTAGTGTCCCATATTGGTTCACAATGGCAAGTCGGGCGGTTGCATCCGCAGAGCTTGCTTGCCGATCTAGGCCGTTAAATAAAAGCGATCTATATACAGCCGATATTATCGTCCCAGGATATCGAAGTGACAGAACCAGCCGACTTTGCGTATAATTCTCCGGTTCATGTCCGTTATCCCTTTGCCGGAGGATCTCCCCATGAAGCGCGTCCCCCTGATGCTTGGCCTTGTTGCTTTCGCGGCGGCCCTTCTTGCCGCCCCCGTATCCGCTCAGGACAAATCCCTCGTTGGCGCCAGGCAGCCATCCCTGTCGCCCGACGGCCGCCAAGTCGCCTTTTCTTATATGGGGGATATCTGGGTTGTCGGGATCGCCGGCGGCCGGGCCGCGCAATTGACCAATAACGCCGCTTACGAGCGGGAGCCGGTCTGGTCGCCCGACGGCCGCTCGATCGCCTTCACCTCCAACCGCAACGGAACCAACGACGTTTTTCTCGTTCCGGCCGCGGGCGGCGTTCCCCTTCAGCTGACTTGGCATTCCGGCGACGACCTGGCCACGGATTTCACGCCGGACGGCCGATTCGTGATTTTCCGCTCCAATCGCTCGTCTTCGGGCAGCCTCTACAAAGTGCCTGTCCAGGGCGGGACCGAGCTCCCGGTCCTCGAAACATATTGGAACTATGCCACCCATGGCCGGATCAGCCCGGACGGGAAGACGCTCCTGTTCTCCTGGGGGTCCGAGAACGGCTATTGGTGGCGACGCGGCTACCGCGGCTCCAACACCGCCAAGCTTTGGACGGCGGACATTCAGACCGGGTCCGTTCGCAAGATCGTCGACGATCCGACCAACGCCTTCTGGCCCGACTGGCGGCCGGACGGAGCGGGCGTCTATTTCGTCAGCGATCGCTCCGGCGTCTATAATATCTGGACCGCAAAAGCCGACGGCTCGGCGGCCCGGCCGGTGACGAAGTTCGACCAGGGGGACGTCCGCTGGATGTCCGTCGCTGCCCAAGCCCCCTGGGCCGTCTACGAGCGCGACTTCGGAATCTGGGCGACGAACCTGGCCGACGGCGCGTCCCGGCGCCTGCCCATCGAAGCCCCGGCCGAGACCAAGGACAATCGGACGATCTTCGTCGAAAACGCCCCCGTTACCGAGTTCCGCGTCTCGCCCGACGGCAAGAAGATCGCCGCCGTCGTGCGCGGCGAGGTGTTCGTCGTCTCCGCCGAAGGAGGCTACGCCCGCAACGTCACCAATTCCCCCTGGCGCGAGCAGGCCGTGGACTGGGATAAGGACGGCCGGACTGTCTTCTACATCTCCGACGCGGGGGCCAACCCCGACATCTATGCCGTGTCGGCCCTGGGCGGCGAATCCCCGCGCCGGCTCACTTCTTCGCCGGAGGACGAGACCTCGCTTCAGGTTTCGCCCGACGGCCAATGGATCGCCTACTACCGCGGGGCGCGGGAGCTTCGGCTGATGCGGCCGGACGGCAAGGACGACCGCTTGCTGGCGGAGATGGATTTCGGCGGCCGCTTCGCCGAAGATTTCGTCTGGTCGCCCGACGGCAAATATCTGGCCGTCGTCGCCGCGCGCAATGGCCAAACGGATGTCCTGGCGATCGAAGCCGCCACCGGGAAGTCCGTCCTTATGACCAATTCGGCTTACGACGAAGGTTCGCCGGTTTGGACGCCGGACGGCAAGACGCTGCTCTTCAGCTCCAACCGGACGGGCCACAGCTTTCCCGAGTTTACCGGCCAATGGGATCTTTACCGGCTGTTCCTCCAGCCGCGCCCGGCCGAGTTCGACGAGGACGATTTCGACAAGCTGTTCGCCAAGGAAGAGCCCCCGGCCAAGCCCGAAGCCAAGCCGGCTGACAAAGCCGCCGTTCCCGTCGTCCTCAAGCTGGAGGACCTCGATCGCCAGACCGAGGTTGTCGCCGTGACCTTGGGCAGCGAACAGGAGTTCGTCTATTGGCCCAAGGACGAATCCGTCCTCTTCGTCTCGTCCATGGACGGCCGCAACCGCCTGTGGAAGACGAGCCTTAAGAAAAAGGAGCGCGGTCGCTACGAGCCTCATCCGGCCAATCTGGAGGGCCTCCGCGGCCTGCAGCTCGACCGGAAAGGGGAGGCGCTCTATTACCTGACGGCCGGGCGCATCGGACGGCTCGATCTCGCCGCCGGCCGGTCGCGGGCCGTGACCTTCGAGACCAAGATCCAGGTCGATAAGACGGCCGATTACGAGCAGATGCTGGGCGAGGTGTTTTATGTCCTCGATCGCTATTACTATGATCCCGCCCATCATAAGGCCGACTGGAAGGCTCTCTACGAGCGGTTCAGGCCCGTCCTGCAGCAGGTTCGCGAGGATCAGGATTTCGCCGACTACGCCAACCTGATGATCGGCGAGCTCAACTCTTCGCACATGGGCTTCAGCATGCCCCGGACGGCGAGGGTCGACGAGCCGACCGGCCATGTCGGTGCGGTCTGGGCCTTTGAGGACGGCAAGGCGATTCTATCCCGCCTGATCAAGGACGGCCCTCTTTACGACCGCCGCGACTCGGCAGCCGTGGGGGACGAGCTGGTTTCCGTCGACGGCAAGGCGGTCGATCCGAAAGCCAATTTCTGGACCTATTTCAACGGCAAGGTCGACAAGCGGGTCAAGCTGGTTTTTAAGAGCGCCAAGACCCAGAAGACGGTCGAAGTGGCCGTCAAGCCGATCGCGGCCGGGGCCGAGAACGGGCTGCTGCTTGAGGAATGGATCGCCGGCCGCAAGGAGGCCGTCAAGGCCCAGACTGGCGACGCAGCGGCATATATCTACATGCGGGCCATGGGCACGGGCGATCTGACCCGCTTCCTGCTCGAGCTGGAGCGCGATGCGGTGCCGCGCCGGGGGCTGATCCTCGACCTGCGCTACAACAACGGCGGCAACGTCCACGACAAGGTGCTGGAGGCGCTGATGAAGCCCGTCTACGCCAAGTGGCGCAAGCGCGGGCTGGCCGAGACGCCGCAGTCGACCTTCGGGTTCGCCGACAAACCCGTCGTTGTGATCACCAACGAGATGACCTTGAGCGACGGCGAGATGACGACCAGCGGGTTCAAATCTCTGAAGCGGGGGCCGGTCGTAGGCGCCACGACCTACGGCTGGTTGATCTTCACGACCAGCGACGGATTGATGAACGGTGGATCCTTCCGCCTGCCCTTCTGGGGCTGTTTTTCGCTCGACGGGAAGGATCTGGAGACGAGCGGAGGTGTCGTCCCCGACATCGCGGTGCCCTCCGACCTCGGTCATAGCCTCAAGGGCCAAGATCCGCAGCTCGATCGGGCCGTCGTCGAGCTTAAGAAGCTGATGAAGAAATAGGCGCGGCCATGCCGGAGCGGAAGGTCCTGCCGTTCACCCGCCGGGTGAGAGACCTTGTCCGGTCCGTTCCGCGCGGCCGGGTCGCCTCCTATGGGCAGATCGCTGCTCTGGCAGGCGATGCGCGCCAGGCCCGCCAGGTGGCCTGGATTCTTCATGCCGCGCCCGAGTCGGAAGGCCTTCCCTGGCACCGGATCATCAGCGCGCGGGGTACCATCAGCCTGCCGAGCGGGCGGGGCGGGCGCGAACAGGCTCGCCGGTTGCGCAAGGAGGGAGTCGTCGTCGGCCCCGACGGCCGGGTTGACCTCGAAGCGTTTCTCTGGCGTCCGCGCCGCGCCGCACGGGGCTCCGCGCTGGAGTCTCTCGATTTGGAAAAATTGGCTTAACGGGCGGCCGACAAATCTTCGATGGCCGCCGCGACTTTCTTGCGGTAATCGAGCATCGCCTTGGGGTCTTTATTGTAGGTCTTGCCGTCCTGGAATATATTCGCCGGGATCTTGAGAAGCTTGGCCGCTTCCGCCGCCCGGGCGGCTTGCGCCGGCGTCGCTTGGCGGACTAGCTTTTCCAGCAGGACGAAGTATTCGTAGTCCTCGATCCCTTCGCGCAGGATTTCCCAGCGGACGGAATCGACCGGGCCTCGGAGATACTTGGATTTGTCGATGTTCGGATCCCGGTTGGGGGGATAGAGGAACCGGCCGTCGCCGTTGCCCCAATGGTTGGGCTGGCCGTAAGGCATGCCGTACCCGACCACGTAGGACATCGGGTCCTGCCAGGGATTCTGGAGGATGTCGGGCGGGTAGAGGCTGGAGCTGGTCCAATAGTTGGCCCGCCAGACCAGAATGCCTTTGAGGCCCCATTGGTACGACATCCACAGCCACATCCGGAGATTCACGGCCGGGTGTTCGATGAACAAGGTCAGCCAGGGGGTTTTGGGGCCGGTGCAGAGATAGGACCAGAACTCTCTGCCCTTGGGGGCCAGCTCGGCTACGGCCTTGGGATCGACCCGGTCGAAAATGGTGCAGCCGATTTCGGAGACGTCCATGATCTCGGGCCCGGGCCGGTGCTCGGTGATGAAGCGGGTCAATTTGGGGGCATTCTTGCGGATGTTGAGCATGCCTTCGCGGACGAAAGGATAGTCCTTGGGGTCGGGCTCGTCGAACCAGTAGACGTACTCGCGGCCCAACCAGCCGTTCGCCTCCAAATGCGACTCGACCTGGCGGAGATACTGGCTGAGAAGGCGGTCGTATTCCGGAGTGCCCTGGCGGAACCCCCCGAAGAGGCCTTCCTGCCGGGAATAGAAAGAGCCCGTGCCCAGCCCCTGCAGGATCAAATCATAAGCGCTGAACCCGAACTCGTCCAGGTAACGGCGGGCGGCCTTGTCGAAGCGGCTGAAGTCGACGGTGACGCCGATTGCAGCGAGCGGCATCTCGAAATCGCCGCCGGCGATCAGGTTGACGTCCGTGCCGGTTTTGACCAACACGATGTCGTCGAACCAGACGGTTCCGGTCGTGGTTCCCGCGTTGTTGCGAAAGGCGGGGAAAAGGCGGAGTCGGACGGCCGCGACTTCGGGGGGGAAGCCGCCGACTTCGAAAGCTTCGGCCTTCCAAGCCATTCCGGCCTTGAAGGTCTTAAGGAAAGCGCGTGGAATGACGGGCCTCCCCTCTCCGTCCAGGGCTTCGAGCATGACCGTAGCGTCCTGCCCGTCGGCTAAAGCCCGGGCCCAAAGTTCCAGGCGATAGGCCGCACCCGGCTCGATCGGGACGAGCGAAGCGCTCGCGGCATCTTCATTTGCGGACGGATCGGCGTCGACAATCTTGAGAGATCGTCCGCCGCCGTGGGGATTGTCGGAGGCGAACTCGCCGCCCTTCCATGGCAGGCCGGTGAATTCGGCTCCGATGGGGTAGAGCTCGAAGGGATAGGTCGGGGCGACCCGGTGATCGCGCATGTCCTGGTAGTAGAGGTCGACGACCTTTTCGAGCTCCTCGCGCGTTTCGAGATTATGGTAAAGGCGGATTGGATCGGTCGGCAGGCCGAAGGAGGAGCGGATCGAGGCCCGGGCGGGGAGGGCGAAATTCCGCACAGCGAGGGTTACGGGGGCCGACTGGCGGAGCGGGCCGGATGCCAGCGTGATGGCCCCGCGGTATTCGCCCGGGACGGCATCGGCTGGAACGCGGACCGTGATCCACAGCGGGTGATTTTCGCCGCCGGCGGCCGCGAACGGGCCTTCAACCGGCGGCAGGGGATCGGGCCACCAGCCGGGCTTGGCGGCTGCGTCGGTCGGTACGGTCACTCGGACATATTCCACGTGTTTAATCGAGACGGCGGACGACGGCAGAACAGCGCCTTTCGGCCCGACCAGATCCGAGACCGAAACTCGGACGTCGTCGAGCCGTACGGCGGGGCGCAGGACGAGCAGGAAAGGCTCGAATTCGCCCCGGGCGGCCGAGATCGCGATCCCGGGGCCCTTGGCTGTCGGCAGCGGATCCTCGCGCATGACTTTATAGGCGCCCTCGGCCCACCACATCGGGCCGAGCGGGCCGTCGGGCAGGCGATAGCCGTAGGCGGCGGGTGCGGGCGAAGACGGAACCGGAGTTCCCGATAAGGCGGCAGGCGTTATGAACGATGCGATGAGGGCGATGAGGGGGAGATGAAGGCGCGACCTGGGTGAGAAAACGGGAATCATATGTTCCTCCCGAACCGGAAAATCCTTAGCCTATCTTTATAAATTCGACCCGAAATTGCAACGATACCCGGGCTCTTTGCGGCGCAGTTTTTGGTCCGTCTCCCATTCCCGGGGGATGGCCCGGCGTCACGGTGACAACGTCCGGGCGAACGGGGTCACCGTAACGCAGGCCCCGAAGATGGGAGAAGGGGCATTTGACGCTGCGGGCGCCGCGATTTAAGATGGCTCGGGAGGATCGATCGATGCGCTTATCCCGCCGCTCCGCCTTCGTCGCGATTTGTCTCGCTTCGCTTCTGGGCCGAATCGGATTCGCCGCCGGGCCCGCTCCGGCTGCGGGCGGCCTCGCCGTTATGACCTTCAACATCCGCTATAACAATCCCGGCGACGGGCCCAACGCTTGGCCGAAGCGCCAGGATCTCGTCGCTTCCACCATTCTTTTCCATGAGGCCGCGGTCGTCGGGATCCAGGAAGCCCTGCGCGGCCAGATGACCGACCTGGAGCGCCTGCTGCCCGGCTACGGCTGGTTCGGTCGCGGCCGCGACGACGGCAAGGACGGCGGCGAGTTCAATCCGGTGTTCTATGCCAAGGATCACCTCCGGCTCCTGGAACAGGCCACGTTCTGGTTGTCGGCCACACCCGATGTCCCCGGCAGCCGGGGCTGGGACGGCGCCTGCAACCGGATCGTCACCTGGGGGAAGTTTGAAGAGATCGCCACGGGCCGCGTCTTCCATTTCTTCAACACTCACTTCGATCACATCGGTCCGATCGCCCGCCGCGAGAGCGCGGGGCTTTTGCTCCGCAAGATCGCTGCGATCGCCGGCGGCGGCCCCGTCGTCGTGACGGGCGATTTCAATTGCACTTCCTCGGACGAGCCCTACAGGATTCTCGTGGCCGAAGCTTCCTCCGCCCCGCCGCTTCTCGACGCCCGGGGCGTGGCGGCGATCCCCCCATACGGCGGGACCCGGTCCTTCAATGGATTCAAAGACGGGGCTGGGACCGGATCGATCATCGATCACATCTTCGTCCGGGGTGATGTCTGGGTCTCGAGAATCGGAATTATCGCCGACAAATGGGACGGGCGCTTCGTCTCCGATCATTACCCGGTCCTGGCCGGGATCCTCCTCGAGCCGGCCGCCCGCCGCATCCGCTGAACGACAGGAGACGCCATGGCTTCAGCTTCGCGGCAGGACAAGAATCCCGGACTCCGCCTTCTGCTCAGGAGCTTCGTTTTCGGCTGGGCCGGGCTGGCCGCGTTCGCGGCCGCAGCTCCCGGACAGGCCTCTGCGGCCGGAGAGCAATGGTTTCTTCTCAAAATCGGCGGGACGCCGGTCGGCTATGTCCGCGAAGCCTCGAGCGTCCAGGGAGCCGGCGCGACGGCGGCGCTTGTCTCCGACTCGACGATGAAGATGACCATCAACCGACTGGGGAGCAAAGTCGCGATCGAAGTCGCAACCCGGAGCGAAGAGACGGCCGACGGCCGATTGCGGAAGATCGGCTACGATATGCGGGCATCCGCCCTGGCGACGAAAAGCGAGGCTGTCGTCAAGGACGCCGAGGTCGAGGTCCGCAGCGAGGCCGGCGGCAAGAGTTACACTCGCACCGTTCCCTATGTCGGGATCCTCCTCGGCCCCGAAGGCGTGCGGCGCCTTTCGCTCGAGAAAATCAGGAAGCCGGGCGATAAAATCGAATATCAAACCTTCTCCTCCGAGTCCGAGACCGTGAGCAAGGGCAGCCAGACCGCCCTAGCCTGGGAGGACCTCTCTTTTGGCGGGCGAACGCTCCGCGCTCTCAAGGTCGAGGAGATTCTGGCGTCGGACGGCGTCAAGACGACTTCCTGGCTCGACGAAAAGCGCGAGGTCCTGCGGCAGGAATCGCCGACGCCGTTCGGGATCGCGGAAATCGTTCTTTCGACCCGCGAGGAGGCCCTGCGGACCGAGGGCGGCGGCTCCCTGCCCGAGGAACTATACACGCGCTCGATCATCCGAACGAACATCCGCCTGCCCCGGGCGCGTGCGATCGGCTACCTCAAGGTTCGGCTGACGGCAAAAGACGCGAGCGCCGTCTGGCCGGAATTCCCCGGGCCTTCTCCCAAAGCGGTCGGGCGGACGGCCAAGACCATCGATCTCGAGATCCGGCGGCCGGATGCCCCGGCTCCGGCCCGTCTGCCATTGCCTGCATCCGAAGCCGACAAGGAATTTCTGGAACCGAACGCCTATATTCAATCGGACGACCCGACCCTGCGCGCCGTCGCCGCCCAGGCGCTGGCGGGGGAGACCGATGCCTGGCAAGCCGGGCTGAGGCTCGAACGATGGGTAGCCGAAAATATGAGCTTCGACCTCGGCATCGCCTTGGCGCCCTCCACCGAGCTGTTCAAGAACCGGCGCGGGACCTGCCTCGGCTATGCCACGCTGTTGGCGACGCTGGCGCGGGCCGTCGGCCTCCCCTCCCGGGTGGTCATCGGTTATGTCTACGCCTTGGGCATGTTCGGCGGCCACGCCTGGACCGAGGTCCGCATCGCCGGCGCTTGGACGCCGCTTGACGCGGCTATCGTCGCCCCCGGCGTCGCCGATGCGGCCCGGGTCGGCCTGTCGGCCTCGTCCTTCCGGGATGGTGTCGGGTCGCTTATCTCCGGTCCGGCCCAATCGGTTTTCGGCCGGGTGGAAATCGGCATCCTCGAGTATGCGGGGGCAGACGGTTTATCCGTGATCGTACCTGAGAACGCCTCGCCCTATTCGGTAGAAGGCGATGTTTATCGCAATCCTTGGCTCGGGCTGCGCCTGGCCAAGCCCAAGGGCTTCGCTTTCGGCAAGCTCGACGCCGTCTGGCCCGACGCCGCTCTCGTCGAGATGACCGATCCGGACGGGGCCCGAGCCGTCCTGCAGGAAGGATATCTTCTGCCCTGGGCCAAGCCGGACGAAGCGGCGGCCGAGGCGCTGGCCCGATTTGCCGGGACGGGCAAGCCGGAACGCGTGACGACCAAAGGCCGGGTCGTTTGGCGCTTGGGACAAGCCGGCAAGGCCGCGGCCGCCGTCCTCGACGGCCCTGTCTTCTGGATGCTGACCGCCGCTGGGCGGAATGCGGCTGGAATCCTAACAGAGATGCTTGGCGGGCTTTCGTTCGACAATCCTCTGCCCGCCCGTTCACCGGAAAAAGCGCGATGACAACACCAGTTGCGAAACGCCGTATCCCCGGTTTGCGAGGAACCACCCTTATGGCCATAGGGGCCCTGCTCCTGCCGGCCTTGGCCGCCCAGGAAGCGGCGACACCGATCAGCCGGGCCCAGTTCGCGGCTGCCTATCTACGCTTCGAAACGGCCTTGCAGGGGGTGAAACTGGGGACTCTCGACGAGATCCGGGTCAACAAGACGTTCGACGCTTTGACTCTGCTCTTCTTCACCGGAAGCCTGGCCAAGGCCATGGAGAATCTGAACGCGCTGACCGACTCGATCGATCCCAAGGCTCCACCGGCCCTGAGCGTCGATCTCGAGGCCCGCAAGGCGAAAGCCGAAACGATGCGGGCCGAGGCCGCTTCGATCAAGGCCCGGATCGATGCGCTGGCGCCCGTGAAACCCGGGTTGATCCAGGCGCAGGCGGCGTCCGCGGCCCGGGCGGATCTCCTGGCGCGGCCTTTCGATGCGGCCGATACGGCCCAAGCCTTGATGGACCCGGCGGCGCTTCTGGCCCAGATTAAGCAGGAAGCGGCCGACTTGGCCCGCGGCAAGAATCCCTTCGCCGGACGCAAAGGGGATTATTGGCGGGTCATAAAAACCGGGGACCGGACCATACCGGTCCGGCTGTTCTGCCCGGCGGGCGTGGATGCGTCCAAACCCCTACCGCTCATTATCGCCTTCCACGGTTCCGGCGGAGACGAGAATATGTTCATGGACGGCTACGGCGCCGGCTTGATCAAGAAGCTGGCGGCCGAGCACAAAGCCGTCCTGGCCACACCCCGGACAGAGCCTTTCGCCGGAGCCCGCGGAGCCGAGGCGTTCGATGATCTCTTGCGGGCCGTCGGCGCCGACTATTCCATCGACCCCAAGCGGGTCTATGTCCTGGGACATTCCATGGGCGGGATGACGACGAACGCCCTGTTGGTCACCCGGGGGGAGGAAATCGCTGCGGCTGCCTGCTTGTGCGGATTCCAGGGATTCGCCGAAGGAGCCTCGGGGATTCCCCCGACTCTGATCGTCGCCGGCGAGCTCGACCCCATCGTCAGCCCGGCCCGGATCGAACCGGCGTTTCAGAAGGCTCGGGCGGCCGGTTTTCCCGTCGAATACCGCGTGATCCCCAATTACGGCCACACCCTGACCGTGGGCAAAGTTCTGCCTGCCGTTGCGGCTTGGCTGTTCTCTCGGGGCCGCGTCTGAGCTTTCAAATCGACATCGCCAGGAACCACTGGGCGACGAAGTAGGTCAGCAGGTTCAGGGCCCGGCCGTAAGGAATCTTGCGGGCGAACCGGTTGATGGCCAGGATCGCATCCGAGATCAGGAAGAGAATCGCCCCCAGGCAGGCTCGAAAAGCGAGCGGTCCCCCCGCTACGACGTATCGATCGACGGCCAATCCGGCCATGACGGTGATGACCAGCACATAGACGGCTACGGGGATCTTGAGCTTGCCCAGATAGGGGAAGAGAATCGCCATCATGAATAAGGCGAAAAGAAGAAGGGGGAGGACGGAGAAGAAGTCGACGCGGGGCGGCGTGACCGTGAGGAAAGCGCGGATATAAAGAAGCTGGGCGACCAGAAAGGACGCCAATCCGGCGATGAAATAGGAGTCCTTCAACATCAGAAATACGTCCCCGGCCAGGGAGGCGATGAGACCCGCCGCGAGGAAGGTCTTGTAGAGGCCCGGCCATTCGAATCCCGGGCGAAGCATGGCCAGGACGATGAGGGAGATCGTCGCCGCGGGTTTGAAGACATAGACGATCTTTTTGCGTCCGATCGTCTCGGCGACCATCGTGGCCGAGGCGGAAACGGCGGCCAACGCGGTGAGAAGAATGGCGGGGGTTGTCATGTTCGTCGGCGCCTCAGCGCCCCTCCTCTTTTTCGCGGCGGAGCTTCTCGCGGGCTTCGATGAAGACGGGCTCGGCGTACTCGCTGGCCCAGGTCCGCTCGGCGAAGCTGCGCTTTTCGACCATCTTGAGGAAGCCCTCGAAATCCTTGAAGTAGGATCCATAGATGTGGAAGCTGTCGACGAGGTCGGCGTAGCGGCCGACCCGGACCGGCCGGCCGATCCGCTCGGCGACCCGGGCCGCGATCGTCCTCTGCAGGTCGGTCAAGGCGAAAACGTTCATGTAGGCGGCTTTATAGGCGTCGCGCGACCGCCAGTGGGCGTTCATGTTGAGGACAGGCCGGCCCGCCTCATCGTCCAGGAGCCGGAACCATAGCCGCTGCAGGCAGGGCGGATCGTAGGTCGGAGGGTCGAGCTGGACATTCCAAGTGATGGCCTGGGCTCGCCGGGTGTGCCCGGTTTCGGCGAGCTTGCGGACCGCGGCCTCGATCTGGTCGATGGTTTCCCCTTCGGTCTCGTAAGCGAATAGGCGCTTGTGGTAGGTATAGGTCCACTTGCCTTCCTGCGGGGCAATCCAGTGGTCGTGCACACCGTCGACGACTTCCTGGCGGTAGATCTCGAGATCTTCCAGCCCGCCGGGGAAGGCGCGGTGGATGCGCGGCTCGGCGAAGGGATCTTCGACCACCCAAGTCATGGTGCAGTCGCGGCTGGGCGGGTCGCCGGGCTTGTCGTACTCGGTCTTGATGGCGGCGCCCTCGCGCCAGCAGGCCAGGACGGCCTTCTCCCAGGCCTCGGGCAGGGTCTTGCCGGTCACGAACAAGGTCGGGATGTTGCCGTTCATGGAGACTCCTTGCCTCGCCGCCGTTTTATCACAGCCCGCCGGAGGGGTCAAATTCGCCGGCAAATGCGGTATGATAAAAGGCCTGATGAACGGACGCGAACGGATTGCGGCGCTTCTGGCGGGCAAACCCGTCGACCGCCCCCCGTTCGTCCCGGCCGTCTATGAGCACAAGGCGGCGCTGGTCGGCTCGACCCCGTCGGCCGTGGCCCGCAACACCATGCTCCTCGAGCAGGCTTTGGCCCGCGAACTCGAGATCTACGAGCCGGACGCGCTGACCGTCGGCCTGGACGTTTACAACGTCGAGGCCGAGGCCGTCGGAGCCAAGGTCCGATTCTTCGACGGCTCGGAAGTGCCGGTCATCGAGGGAAAGCTGGTCCGGCCCGGCCAGGACGTGGGCTTCCTGCCCCTGCCCGACCCGGAGCGAAGCGGCCGCATGCCGGTCTTCCTCGAGGCCGGCCGCCGCCTCCAGGCTTATGCCGGGGACGAAGTTCTTATCCGCGGCGCCTTGAGCGCGCCCTATTCCATGGCGGCCGAGCTCGTCGGGGACGAAGCCCTGATCATAGCCATGATGGACCAGCCGGACTGGGTCGCCTCACTCCTGGATTTCTGCGCCGTCGCAATCCAGGTCTACGGCCGGGCTTTCGTCCGGCGCGGGCTGGGGGTCATATTGTTCGATTCCCACGCTGCGCCGCCGCTCATCTCGCCCTCGCTCTACCGCCGGATCATCCTCCCCTCGACCGCCCGGGTCGTGTCGTACTTCCGGGGCGAGCTCGGCGTCCCCCTCGTGCCCTATATTATCGGCGGCGATACCACCCCGCTTCTGGCCGGCATCTTGGAGACCGGGACGAACAACATTCTTTGCGACTTCAAGGCGGACTTGGGGCATTTCCAGGACCTTGTAGCGGATCCGGCCGTGCTCGTCCGGGCCAATTTGGACCCCAGGTTCCTCCTGTCGGCTTCGCCGAAGGAAATCGAGGCCCGGACGGCGGAAATCCTCCAAATCGGGCTCCGGCGTCCCGGCTTCATGCTGGGGACGGGCATCCTGCCAATCGACGTTCTTCCGGAAAAGGTTCTTGCCGTTCGCCGGGCTTTGGTCAAAGCCGCGATACCCCCCCCGGCCTGACCCGAGTCACTTTTTCTTTCCCGAATGCGACAACGGGCCGCCGCAAGCGTCTATCTAGTGTCCGGGAAAATCCATGGATCGATACGAGATGGACGACGATGCTCCGGCCGGGACGGATGTTCTGGTCGCGCAGGTCCCCCCATCGGCCTCCCGCGACCTCGAACCCGGCCCCGATCCGGCCGACGACAGGGAAGGGCACCGGAGGCGGCTGCGCGAAAAATTCCTCCAGGCGGGGCTCAATGCCTTCCTCGACCACGAAGTCATCGAGCTCCTCCTCACCCTGGGGACTCCCCGCCGAGACTGTAAGGGGGCGGCCCGCCGGGCGCTTCGCGAGTTCCGTTCCCTGCGGGGCGTCCTGGAAGCCGACGCCCGGGACTTGCAGCAGATCGAGGGCATCGGGGCCCACAACGTCTTCGGCATCCGTTTGGTGCAGGAGGTCTCGCGGCGATTCCTCAAGGACCGGATGCTGGCCCGCCCGTTCTGCCGCTCCTCGGGGGAAGCCTTCGACTATCTCTATCACGCCATGCGGGATCTCAAGCGGGAATGTTTCAAAGTCCTCTTCCTCGACCCGAAAAACCAGATTGTCGAGGAGCGGACCCTTTTCGAAGGGACGGTCGATTCAAGCGCCGTCTACCCGCGCGAGATCATGAAGGAGGCCCTGCGCTGCAACGCCACGGCCTTGGTCTTCGTCCATAATCACCCCTCGGGCGATCCCGATCCCTCGTCCTGCGACCGGGAAATCACCCGCGAGCTCGTCTTCGCCGCCCGGGTCATGCAGCTCAAAGTCCTGGACCACCTGGTCATCGGCAATAATCGCTATTTCAGCTTCGCCGACCACGGGCTGATCCAGGACTATGACCTGCTCTACCTGAGCTTGAATCGTTAAGTGCAAGGGAAATCGGTTGAAGCCGGCCCCCCTTCCCGGTTACACTAAGCGCCAAGGAGAATTCCCGCCCATGGCAGAAAAGACCCCGATTGGCGTACAGCCGATCCAAGAGATCGCAGCCAAGCTCGGCCTTACCCCCGAATCCTTGGAACCCTACGGCAAGTATAAGGCCAAGATCAAAACTCGAGATGCCGAACCGGCCGCTAAAGGCGCCGGCCGGCTTATCCTGGTCACGGCCATGACGCCCACTCCCGCCGGCGAAGGCAAAACCACGACCGCGGTGGGCTTGACAGACGCCTTAGCCCTTCTGGGCCGGAAGGCCATGGTGGCCCTGCGCGAGCCGTCTCTCGGCCCCGTCTTCGGAATGAAGGGCGGCGCCACGGGCGGCGGCAAGGCCAAGGTCTATCCCAGCGAGGACATCAACCTGCATTTCAACGGCGATATTCACGCCGTCACCACGGCCCATAATTTGTTGGCCGCCATGATCGACAACCGGCTTCACTTCGAGGGCCCCGCCGGCACCCTGGACGGCCGGAAAGTGACTTGGAAGCGGGCCATGGATATGAACGAGCGGGCCCTGCGGAGCATCCTCGTCGGCTTGAATGATCCCAACGGAGGCCTGGGCCGGGAGACCGGGTTTGATATCACCGCCGCCTCCGAGGTCATGGCCATCTTGTGTTTATCCAAGGACCTGGCCGATCTGAAGGCGAGGCTTGGCCGGATCGTGGTTGGGTACGCTCCCGACGGCAAGCTTGTCACGGCGGCCCAAATCAAGGCGGCCGGGGCCATGGCCGCCCTGCTGAAAGAAGCTCTCAAGCCCAATCTCGTCCAAACGCTGGAAGGCAATCCCGCATTTGTCCACGGCGGGCCGTTTGCCAACATCGCCCACGGCACCAATACGGTCATCGCCACCGGTTTGGCCCTTCGCTTGGCCGATTATGTCGTCACCGAAAGCGGCTTCGCCACCGAGCTGGGAGCCGAGAAATTTATGGACATCGTCGTCCGGACCGGGCATGTCCCGCCTCCGGCTGCAGTGGTCATCGTGGCCACCCTGCGGTCGCTCAAGTACCACGGCGGCGTCGACATCAAAGCACTCAACACGGAGAACATCTCGGCGATCGAAAAAGGTTTTGAAAACCTGCAGAAACATGTCGAGAATGTGCGCTTTTTCGGGCTCCCGCTGGTGGTCGCCCTGAACAAGTTCCCGACCGATACCGAAGCCGAGGTCAAGGCTTTCGACGAGCTGGCCCGCAAGGAAAGCTTCCGCTACGCCTTGAGCGACGTCTTCGGCCAGGGCGGCCGGGGCGGCCTCGAATTGGCTAAGCAGGTGATCGAAGCGGCGGAGACGGACCCCGCCGATTTCAAGTTCCTCTACCCTCTGGAAGCCCCCCTGGCCGACAAAATTGAAACCATCGCAGGCAAGGTATACGGTGCAGCCCGGGTTTCCATCGAGCCCAAGGCCCGCAAGAAATTGCAGCGCTTCGAGGCCGACGGGTTCGCCGCCGTGCCCGTCTGCATCGCCAAGACCCAGTATTCGCTCTCGGACAACGCTAAGCTCCTCAACCGGCCGCGCGATTTCGCGATCACGGTCACCGACGCTTCGTTGAGCGCCGGGGCGGGCTTCGTCGTGGCCCTGTGCGGCGAGATCATGACCATGCCGGGCCTGCCCAAGGCCCCGGCCGCCGAGAAGATCGACATCTCGGACGACGGGGAAATCACCGGCATTATGGGCTGATCGATTGTTTTTAAAGGATAGATGATCCGGCCGTCGCGCCGGAACGAGGAGGATCGAATGAAAGACGACGAACAAGAACAGAAAGGCGTGTCTAAAGCCAAGGCCATCGAAGCGGCCGTTTCCCAGATCGAGAAGCAGTACGGCAAGGGCGCCGTGATGAAGCTCGGCCAGCGTGACGCGGCCCTCAAGGTCCCGGCCATCCCGACCGGGTCCATCTCCTTCGACCTAGCCCTGGGCATCGGCGGGTTCCCCCGCGGGCGGGTTATGGAGATCTTCGGCCCTGAAGCCACCGGGAAAACCACCCTGGCGCTGCACGTCATCGCCGAAGCCCAGCGGCGGGGCGGCCAAGCCGCCTTCATCGACGCCGAGCACGCCCTCAGCCCCAGCTACGCGGCCAAAATCGGCGTGGATATCGACAACTTGCTGATTTCCCAGCCCGACTACGGCGAGCAGGGGCTGGAGATTGCCGAGGTCCTGGTCCGCAGCGGCGCCGTGGACGTGATCGTCATCGATTCCGTGGCCGCCCTGGTCCCGAAAGCCGAGCTGGAAGGGGAGATGGGCGACGCCCACATGGGCCTGCAGGCCCGGTTGATGAGCCAGGCCCTGCGCAAGCTGACCGCCATCGTGGCCCGGTCCAAGACCTGCTTCATCTTCATCAACCAGATTCGGGAGAAGATCGGCTTCTTCCTGGGCAACCCCGAGACGACCACGGGCGGCCGAGCGCTTAAGTTCTATGCCTCGCTGCGGGTCGACGTTCGGCGGATGACCGCCCTCAAGGAGGGCGATCAGGTCGTTGGCAACAGGGTCAAGGTCAAGATCGTCAAGAACAAGATGGCCCCGCCCTTCCGGGACTGCGAGTTCGACATCATCTACGGCGAGGGCATCTCGCGCGAAGGCGATCTGGTGGACATGGGGGTCAACGTCGGGCTGATCGAAAAGTCGGGGACGTGGTACTCCTACAACGGCGAGCGGGTCGGCCAGGGCCGGGACAACGTCAAAAAGCTGCTCAAAGAAAAGCCCGAGCTGGCCAACGATCTGGATACGGCAATCCGGGCCAAGGTCGGCCTGGAGCCGGCTTACGCGGCGCCCGAAAAGCCGGAGAAGCCCGAAAACGTCAAACCGGAGCCGAAGCCCGAGAAGCCCGAAAAGCCCGAGCGCCGTGGCCGCTGAGGGCGCTGGCAATAGCCGGCGTTTCGCGTTATCCTGAGGGCGGGTTCGCCCGCTCAAGACGGGGCTGAGGAGGATTTCGCTCATGCCGGTCAAAGGGATTTTGAGGAATGGGGCGCGACGATCGCGCAAGGACGGACTGGCTCCGGGAAGCCTGGTCTATGTCGGCGAGCCCAAGACCGGAAAGCCCCGCATCACCATCCTCGACTACGACGGCGAGAAATTTCTGGAGAAGGAGGCCGCCTCCTGCCAGGACTGCTTCGCTTTCCGGGACACCGCCAGCGTCACCTGGATCAACGTCGACGGCGTGCACGATCCCGCGATCATCGAGACGATCGGCGGCCATTTCGGCCTCCACCCGCTGATCCTGGAGGACATCCTGACGACCTCCCAGCGGCCCAAGATGGAGGACCTGGGCGACATGATCTACCTCGTCGTCCGGATGCTGGAGTACGACGGGGCCAAGGGCGAGGTCGACACCGACCAGCTCAGTCTGATCGTGGGCCGGAATTTCCTCATCTCCTTCCAGGAGCGGGAGGGGGATATGTTCGACCCGATCCGGGACCGTATCCGGCACAACAAAGGCCGCATCCGCAAGCTGGGGCCCGACTACCTGGCCTACGCCCTGCTCGACGCGGTCGTCGACCACTATTTCGTCGTCCTGGAGAAGCTGGGCGAGCGGATCGAGACGCTGGAGGAGGAGCTGGTCGACAATCCCCGCAAGGAGACCATGCACGAGATCCACGGCCTGAAGCGGGAGATGATCTATCTACGGAAGTCGGTCTGGCCGCTGCGCGAAGTAGTGGCCGGCCTGGAGCGGGTGGAATCCAGCCTGATCCAAGATGCGACGAATATCTTCTTTCGCGACGTCTACGATCACACCATCCAAGTCATCGACAACATCGAGACCTACCGGGACATGCTCTCGGGCATGGTCGAGACCTATCTGTCGAGCATCAGCAACCGGATGAACGAGATCATGAAGGTTCTGACCATCATCTCGACCATTTTCATCCCGCTGACGTTCATCGTCGGCGTCTACGGCATGAACTTCGAGAACTTACCGGAGACCAAGTGGCGACTGGGGTATTTCATGATCTGGGGGATTATGATCGCGATCGCCCTGACGATGGTCGGGTTCTTCCGGCGCAAGAAATGGCTGTGATCATCAACGCGGCGCGACTCCGAGGAGGGGCGGCATGAAGACGAAGACCGTGATCCTGATCGTCCTGGGGGGACTGATGGTGATCCTGTTCGTTCAGAACACCCAGGTCATCACTTATCGGCTGTTTTTCTGGAAGATCGCCATGTCCCAGGTCATCCTGGTGCCGGTCATCTTCTTAGCCGGCTTTTTCGCCGGCTATTGGCTGGCCCATTTCGGCCGCCGGCGCGGCCGCCGTCAAACGGGCGGGGGAGAACCCATCCCGCCTCAGCCGGCCCAGCTCTCCGGCCGTTCCTGACCCGCGTGTTCAAGCACTTCAAGGCTTTTATATTCCGGGGCTTTCTGGCCCTGCTGCCCCTGGCCTTGTCCTTTTTCGCCCTGCGCTTCCTCTACCTGACCGTGGATCAGCGGGTCGCCCGCCTGGTCGAGAAATGGATCGGCCTGCGCATCCCCGGGCTGGGCCTTCTGCTGGCCCTCGTCTTCCTCTACCTTCTCGGGCTCGCGGCCTCGAATTGGCTGGGCCGCTGGCTATTCGCCCTGGTCGAGAAGGCCTCCCGCCACATCCCGATGATCAAATCGATCTACAAGCTGGGCATGCAGCTCGGCCGGGCCTTCGCTCTTCCGGAGAAGCAGGGGCTCAACCGGGTCGTCCTGGTCGAGCACTTCGCGCCGGGCGTTTGGTCGATCGGCTTCGTCATGGGAACGGTGCGCGACGCGACTGCCGGCGAGACCCTGCTCAAGCTCTACATCCCGACCGCGCCCAACCCGACGGCGGGTTTCGTCACCTTGGTCCGGGAGGCCAAGGTGAGGGATCTCGATTGGACGGTGACCGAAGCCATGAACGCGGTCCTCTCGGGCGGGATCATCGGCCCGGACGAAATCCGCTGACTCAGATCCCCCGGATCAGCTCGGTCATCTCGTAATCGGCCATCACCTCGTCGAACATGGCCGGCGTCTTTTCCTTGAGCTCGATGGCATAGTCCAAAAAGGCCAGGATGCCGTCGTGCAGGACCTTCTCCGCCTTGCGCATCAGCGGCTCCCGCTTCTCGGCCTCCAGGATGAACAGCTTGTCGGGGTTGTTTTCCTTGAACAGCTTGACGTCGTAGAGAAAGTGGAGGATGTCGATCATCCGGTAGAAGATTTCCTCGAAGTTGTTGTTGATGGCCCGCTCCAGAAAAGCCTGCCAGACGCGCTCGGCCTTGACGTACTCCATGATGACCGGCTCCATCGCCTCGACCGACCGGTACTCGATCGACGCGGCCGAAGCCTGCATGGCCCGCAGCTCGTCGAGCGAGGCGGCCTTGATCCGGGTCATGGTCAAGGCCGGCGATTTGAGGGCGTGGAAGTTGGTGATGAACAGGGTCCGCATGTCCGAGCGGAACATGGTGCTCTTGATGTACATCAGATGGCGCCGCCGCTCCCGGCTCTCGTGGCGCTCCATGTAGCGCTCGACCAGGATCACGGCGATCAGGATTTCGAGCGGGATGGCCGCCAAATGAAGGAGAAACTCGAAGTGGGTGATGAGCTCCAGGGCGAGCAGGCATCCCGAGGCGGTCAATAGAAAGGCGATGACGCCGGCGTTTTTTATGGACTTGTGGGCTTTTCTGGCCATGGGCGGTGTATAGCACACCGCCGCGAAGGGTGTCAACGCCGCCCCGGCCCTCTTTCCGGCCGGTGCGGTGCCGGGCTTTTTTTGCGATGTTTACGGAGAGGCTTGCCGGACAAAGCCTCAGGCGCCGCTAGAGGAGGGCTTTCTTGAGGTACTTGGCCGTGGCCGAGCGCTTCGAGCGGGCCACTTCCTCCGGCGTGCCTTGGGCCACGATCTCGCCGCCCCGCTCGCCCCCCTCGGGCCCCAGGTCGATGACGTAGTCGGCGGTCTTGATGACGTCCAGATTGTGCTCGATGACGATCAGCGAGTGGCCCTCGGCCACCAGCTTCTGCAAGGCCCTGAGAAGCGCGGCGACGTCGTCCGGATGGAGGCCGATGGTCGGCTCGTCGAAGAGGTACAGCACTCGGCGATCGCGTTCGTGGATCAGGTGGAAAGCCAGCTTGATCCGCTGCAGCTCGCCGCCCGAGAGGGTCGTGGTCGGCTGGCCCAGGCGCAGGTAGCCCAGCCCGACCTCGGCCAGGGGCTTGATCCGGCGGATGATGTCCGGCCGGTCGGAGAAGAACTCCAGGGCGTCTTCTACGGTCGTATGCAGGACATCGTCGATGGACCGGTTCCGGTAGCGGATGTCCAGGATCTCGGGCTTGAAGCGGCGGCCCTTGCAGGCCTCGCAGACGAGCGTGACGTCGCTCAGGAACTGCATCTCGACGACCTGGCGGCCGGCGCCTTCGCACTCCTCGCAGCGGCCGCCTTTGGTGTTGAATGAAAAATCGCCCGGCTTGAAGCCGCGGGCCTTGGCCTCGCGGGTCTGGCTGAACAGGTCGCGGATGCCGTCCATGGCCTTGGTGTAGGTGGCGGGGATGGAGCGGGGCGAGGCGCTCAGGGGCGATTGGTCGACCATGACGATCTTGTCGATGAAGTCCAGGCCGCGGATCTCGGCGAAGCCGTCATGGGCTTCTCCGGCCCAGCCTTGGTAGAGAATGTCGTTGAGCAGGGTGCTCTTGCCCGAGCCCGAGACGCCGGTGAGACAGGCGAACACTTCGAGCGGCAGCCGCACGTCCAGGTGCTTGAGGTTGTGCTTGTGGGCGTCCCGGACGAGCAGGAAGCGGTCCGGCGTCCGCCGGACCTTGGGCACGGGGACGGACTTCTCGCCCCGCATGTAGCGCGCAGTCAAAGAATCGGAGTGGGCGAAGAAATCCCGGCTCGAACCGGAGAACTGCAGCTCGCCGCCGTGCTCGCCCGCCCGCGGCCCCATGTCGATGATGTGCTCGGCGGCCCGTACGATCTCCGGGTCGTGCTCCACGACCAGGACGGTGTTGCCGACGTCCTTGAGCGAGCGCAGGATCTGGATCAGGCGGCCGTTGTCGCGCGGGTGCAAGCCGATCGAGGGCTCGTCCAGGACGAACAGCGTCCCGACCAGGCTGGAGCTCAAGGCGGCGGCCAGGTTGATCCGCTGGGCCTCGCCGCCGCTCAGGGTGAACGTCATCCGGTCGAGGGAGATGTAATCCAGCCCGACCTCGAGCAGAAACTTCAGCCGGCCCAGGATCTCGGCCACCAGTTTTTCCGCCACCTTGGCTTCGGACGGCCGGAGCTGCAGCTCCGAGAAGAAAGCGTGCGCCTCCTGGACCGTCATTCGGACCGCGTCGCCGATCGAGAGGCCGCCGACCCGGACGCTTAAGGCCCGCGGATTGAGCCGGGTCTGGCGGCAGGCCGGGCAGGGCACGTATTTGCGGTAGCGGCTCAAGAAAACCCGGACCTGGACCTTGTACTTGCGGGTTTGCAGCCAGTCGAAGAAGCCCTTGACGCCGTACCACTCGCCGTCCCCGTTCATGACGAATTCCCGCTGGGCCGGGCTGAGCCGGGCGAACGGGACGTCGATGGGGATCTTGCGCTTGCGGGCCGCCCGCAGCATCTCCTTCATGACGCCCTTGGACACGGGCTTGGTCCATGGCTCGATGGCCCCGTCCTGCAGGGAAATGGACGAGTCCGGGATGACCTTGTCCTCGTCAATCACGGCCAGATCCCCGAAGCCGTGGCAGTCGGGGCAGGCGCCCTGCGGACTGTTGAAGGAGAAGAGGTTGGGGAAGGGGTCCTCGTAGGGGATGCCGCAGGCCTTGCATTCGAGCTTGTCGGAGAACGGCAGGATCCGGCCGTCGTCCGTCACGGCCTGAACCCGGCCGCCTCCGTGCTTAAGGCCGAGCTCGAGCGAGTCGACCAGGCGGTCGCGGTCGGCAGGGTCCAGGACCGGCCGGTCGACGAAGACGTCCAGGGTCTCGGCCTTGCCGAACGAGGCTTCTTCGAAAGCCACGACCTGACCGCCCCGGATCAGCCGGTAGAATCCAAGCTTTTTGAGGGGCGCCAGGCCTTTTTCGGCCGGCCAGGGGAAGCTGATTGTGACTTTGGTTCCGGCCGGTTCGGCTAGCAGGGCATCGGCCATGGCGTCGATGGTGTCCCGCCCGACCGGTTGGCCGCATTGCAGGCAGTGGACGGTCCCGATCCGGGCGTAGAGAACCCGCAGGTAATCGTAGGCTTCGGTGACCGTGGCCACCGTCGAGCGGGGGTTCTTGGTCGCGGCCTTCTGTTGGATGGCGATGGCCGGCGGCAGACCGTCGATGAGGTCGGCCTCGGGCTTGTCCATCCGCTCCAGGAACTGGCGGGCGTAGGAGGACAGCGACTCGATGTAGCGGCGTTGGCCCTCGGCGTACAGGGTATCGAAGGCCAGGCTGGACTTGCCCGAGCCGCTGACTCCGGTGACGACGATCAGCTTGTCCAGGGGCACGTCCACGTCGACGTTCTTGAGATTGTGGACGCGGACTCCCCTGAGAACGATGTTTTCGCTCATGAAGCGCAATATTATACACCCATCACACCCGCGGAGAAACCAGGAGAGGGGTCAGGTCTTAACTCTTGACGTTTTTAACGAGGCCTGGCACCACGGGGTCAGGCCGGGCCCAATCCGTTAAATGTTAAGACCTGACCCCTTTCTTTTGGTAAAGTAAGAGTCCCCATGAATATCATAGTTGTCCTGGGCATCGCCCTGGCTCTGGCCATGGACGCCTTCGCCGTGGCCGTGGGCGTCAGCCTGTCCATGCGCGGCTGCACCCCGCGGCAAACGATCCGGCTGTCCCTTTATTTCGGCCTGTTCCAGTTCGCCATGCCCATTCTGGGCTGGGCCGCGGGCCGCACCGTCGCCGGAACCATCCAAGCCTTTGATCATTGGATCGCGGCCGGGCTCCTAGTCTTTATCGGGGGCAAGATGATGGTCGAGGCGCTCAAGAAGGACAAGGCGGGAATCGAGCCGGGCGCTTCGTGCCCGGACCAGACCCGCGGCCGTCGAGTCTTGGTCTTGTCGTTGGCGACCAGTCTGGACGCGCTGGCCGTGGGCTTAGGGTTAGCCGCGCTCGGTGTTCCCGTCGTCTACCCCGCCCTGGTCATCGGCGTCGTCGCTTTCGTCGTGACGGCGGTCGGGACCAGGCTGGGACCGATTCTGGGTCGCTGGGCGGGGAAGTGGGCCGAGATTGCGGGCGGATTGGTCCTGCTTGGCATCGCCGCCAAAATTCTCGTCGACCACCTCGGCTGACTCCCTTGGAGGGGGAACCTTTGGGTGGTTCCCCCTCCAACGGCCTCCGGCTTTCAGCCGTCGTCCTGCCACCCCTTCATGGAAGCCTTATCCGTTAGAATACGATTTTATCGTTTCGGATCGAACAGTCGATTTCCATCCCATGAACGCTTCGTTAAGCGATGGTCCTCTTATCTTCCGATCCCCAGCCGGACTCCGCCGTAGGCCGAGAGCCGCGGCGTGCCGTAGCCGAAGACGGTTTCGTAGCGTTCATCGAAGAGATTGTCCAGCCGCAGGAAGAGCCGGGTACGGGGGCCGGCTTGGAAAGCCAGGTCGGCGTCGGCGAGAAAGTAATCGCGGAGCGTCACGGCCGGCGTGTCCAAGACGGAATAATCCCGGTCGGCCCGGCTCCCGACATAAGCCGCGGAAACCCGGATTTCCCATTGCCGGAGCGGCCGCCAATAGGCCTCGACCACGGCTTTATCCTTCGGCCGCCGCAGAAGCGCCGTTCCCGCGTCCAGGTCGCGGGCGTTCATTCGGGTATATGACAGACGGAGGTCGACTGTCTCCGACGGTTGGAAGCGGGCGAACGCCTCCAAGCCTTCCGTCCGGGCCCGGCCGATGTTGATATAGCCGAGGCTGTAGTCGAAATCGACCAAGTCCCGGAAGTCATTCCGGAACCAGGTCAGCCCGGCCAGGATGCGCCCGCCGGCCAAGGCCTGTTCGATGCCCGCGTCCCAGCCCGTGCTCCGTTCGGGGCGGAGTGTGTCGTTGCCGATCGGGCCCCAGGCCGTGCCCGGCGCGAACAATTGGTAGAGCGATGGGGATTTGAAGCCCGTCCCCAGCGTTGCCTTGAACCGCGTCCCCGTGGCGTCGATGGCCAGGGCCGGGGCGATGCGGTAAGTCACGGACGTCCCCGTTCGGCTGTGTGAATCAAGGCGGACGCCGGCGGTGGCGAAGAACACACCGCCGAGACGGAGCTGATCCTGGGCGAACACACCCGCCCGCTCGGCATCGCGGCCGGGGAAAGCGCTGTCATAAGGGCCCCAGGCGCTCTCGGACCGGTAGCTGGACTCGCCCTCCTCGCGCTGCCAATCGCCGCCGAAGGTCAGGGTCTGGGCGGGGGAGAGGAAGAGGTTGTTCTGCGCGTCGATTTTAAACAAGCGGCTGCGAAAGCGGCCCGTCTCGGAATCGAACGGGTGCAGGGCGTCGACCGGGTTGCTGTTGTCCCGGCCCGCCCCCAGGTAGGACGCCGAGGCTTTTAATTCCCAGCGGCCGTCGAAGAGCAGCGTCCGCCCGCGGGCGCTGACGAGCTGGGAGCGGTAATCCTGCCGGCTGTTGGGATCGTCCCCGCCCGTCCCGCCGAAGCCGTCGATGTCCGAGCGGGCGTCCACGATCCGCAGGGCCAGGCCGGCCTCAGTCGAGGGCGAGATAGTCCAGCCCAGATTGCCGGAGAGCGAAAGGTTTCGGTATCCGTCGGGCTCGGTGTTTCCTGCGAACGCGGTCGAGGCGGCCGAAAAGCCGCGGGTCAGGATATGGGATAGGCCGAAAGAATAGGCGAGGCGGCCGGCGCCGCCCGCTGCCGAGGCGGAGCTGTGCAGCGTGCCGTAAGAACCCGCGGATGTTTCAAGCGAGATCGAAGGCTTGCCGGCGCCGCGCCGGGACACGATGTTGACGACACCGGCCAGGGCGTCCGAGCCGTAGAGCGTGCTTTGGGGGCCGCGCAGAATTTCGATCCGCTCGACGTTGTCGAGCGAAAGGTGGGCCAGGTCGAAGGAACGCGAGGGATTCATCGGGTCGTTGAGGGAGACGCCGTCGAGCAGCACCAGGACATGCTCGGAGTTGGCGCCGCGCAGGAACACCGACGAGGCCGCGCCCGGGCCGCCGTTTCGAACCGCGGAAACGCCCAGGCCGTCCTGGATAACGTCAAGAATATTCGTCCGGCTGGTCCGGTCGAGCTCCCGGCGGGTCAGGACGGTCACGGCGCTGGCGATCTCCCGGACCGGGGTCTCGATTCGTGTTGCGGAAACCACCACCTCGTGGCGCAGCGGCGGGACGGTTTGATCTTTGGCTTCCTGCCCCGCGAGGGAGAGGGACAAGAAGAGAACGAGGATGATCGGGATGATGCGGGCGGCGCGAGCCATGAGAGCCTCCTGGAGCGCCCCCGCTTCGAGCAAAAAAAATCCGCCCTGGCTTCCCCACGAAGCCGGGTCGCTCGGCCCGAAGCAGGTCTCCTGGCTCTCGGATCATCCTCCTCCCGGGCCTTCCCACCCCGGCGCGGCTATCGCGCCGAAGCAGTGGCATTTTCCGGGATTCGTCCCCGATCACAGTAGCGGGGGCTGCGTCCGCTTGCGACGGACTTCCCTTGCTTCGAACCCGGCGGGGAGGCCGCGATGGCGACCGGCCCGCGGGACAAGAATAGGCGCGACGGCCGCGCCTGTCAACATTTTTATAGGAACTTCTCCCATCCCCGGGAAACGCGGTCCGGGGTGTCGTCTCGGCGGCGCGGGTTCGCCACTCCTTTTTACGCTATTCCGCTCGGCGCCTCCAGCGCTTCGCAGTCCTCGTAGGGACGTCGCTTCGATAGTCCCCGCGAGGGCGGAACTCCGCATTCGAGATCTCCCGGTCTTGGAGTCCATCCCCTCCGTTTCGATTCCGTCAGATGGTCGCGTGCTCAAACAGCCCTCGGCGGCCGCAGGCTTCCCTCGGAGAGTTATGGAAAAAGGCGCCGCCCTCGCAATTTCGCCGTTGGCCGGATACAGGGACGTTTGACCATCCCCTGGCGATGGGAAAAATTCTCTAAAAAATAGAAACCGGCCGCCCTCTCGCGAGGGCGAGAAAGGCGGCCGGTCAAGGGAAATGGAAATTAGAGGAGGGGAAAAAGGAGGTGCGTTTCTCGGATCCTGTATTCTCGATGGCGCATCTGACTTCTCATTTCACTACTATATACGCCGGCTTGAGAAAGATGGTTGCATGCGATTTCGATTCGGGGGCGCGCGAAACGGGGATTTAAAGCCGGGGGAAAGATCGGGATCAGGGGTGCCGCCGGAAGCGGGTGATGGGGTTTAAATAGAAGAAAACAAAAGAAAAAACCGAACTTGGTTGATTTTTTGTTCCCCGATCACTGACTACATCAAACATTATATCATAAGTTTTATGGATTTGGCAACATATTTCTAGATATTTTCGAAAAAAACATTCCGGCTCGGGCAAGGCTCCGTTCCGGGCTGGAAAAAGGCGCGAAATTACGGTTTTTTCACACGAATGGCTTGGCATACCGTCCGATCGGGCCCCCTTTTGACTGGCAGGGCGGCTTGGACTAGAATTCGGGCCGATTCTTCGCCCCAAACAGGCCGGCGACGCCCCTGCCGGGAAGGCCGCCGGAGCTCGACTTTCCGGTCAAGAGAGGTCCCAATGGATTTGACCCAGTTCCGAAAGAGCGGCCACGAATTCATCGAATGGGTCGCCGAATACCTGGAAACGATCGAAAAACGGCCCGTTCGCTCGTCCGTCAAGCCGGGCGAGATCGCCTCCCACCTGCCCCTGGAGCCGCCGGAGGCTGGGGAACCAGTCCACTCTATTTTCAATGATTTCAATAATTTAATTCTTCCCGGGATCACCCACTGGCAACACCCCAATTGGCACGGCTATTTCCCGGCCAACAACAGCCCGGAATCCATCCTGGCCGAGCTCCTGACGGCCGGGCTGGGGGTCCAGGGGATGAGCTGGCAGACGTCGCCGGCCGCGACCGAGCTGGAAGAAAGGGTCTTGGAGTGGCTGAGGAAGATGATCGGCTTGCCTGATGGGTTTTCGGGCGTCATTCAGGACACGGCCTCGACCGCGACCTTGTGCGCTCTCCTGTCGGCCCGCGAACGGGCCACCGGGTTCGAGTCCAACGAGAAGGGGCTGCGGCGGCCCTTGATCGTCTACGCTTCCTCCGAAACGCATTCCAGCCTGGAAAAAGGGGTCAAGATCGCCGGCTACGGCCGTGAAAATCTGAGGTTGGTGGCCGTGGACCGAGATTTCGCCATGATCCCCGAGGCGCTCGAAGCGGCCATTGTCCGGGACCGGGAGGCCGGGCTTCAGCCCGCCTTTGTCGCGGCCACCTTGGGCACGACCTCGTCGACCGCCGTCGATCCGCTAGGCCCAATCGGCGAGATCACCGTTCGGCACGGCCTCTGGCTGCACGTGGACGCCGCTTATGCCGGGACGGCGGCTGTCTGCCCGGAGAACCGCTGGATTCTGGACGGCGCGGAGCGGATGGACTCGTTTGTCTTCAACCCGCATAAGTGGATGCTGACCAACTTCGACTGCTCGGCCTATTTTGTCAAGGATCCCGGCGCCTTGATCCGGACGTTCGAGATCCACCCCGAGTATCTCAAGACCGGGGTCGATCCCTATGTCAAAAACTATCGCGACTGGGGCGTCCCGCTCGGCCGGCGGTTCCGGGCCCTCAAGCTGTGGTTCGTCATCCGGTCGTACGGGGTGAAAGGCCTGCGGGACTTCGTCCGCGAACACCAGCGCTTGGCCCGGACGTTCCGCGGCTGGGTCGAAGCCGAGCCCGGCTTCGAGGTCCTGGCCCCCTCGCCCTTCGGGCTGGTCTGTTTCCGCCGCAACGACGGGCGCGACGAGGCGGGGCTGACGCGGCTGAACCGGGCCGTGATGGAAGATCTCAACGCATCCGGCCGGATGTTTCTGACCCACACCGTCCTTGACGGCCGGTTCGCACTGCGCATGGTGGTTGGAGCCCGTTTGACCGAAGAGCGCCACGTCCGGCAGGCTTGGGACTGGATCCGCGAGGCCGCGGCCCGGGTCTAATCAGGATTTAGGGTTTCGGTTTAAAGAGCCCTTTGGGATTCGCTCCCAGCAACCCGGCCTTGACCAGGGCGGGATCGCTTGGGCGGAGATCCCGCAACTGGGCCGGCGTCAGAAACGGGACGTGCCGGGCCTTGTCCAAGGCATCCCCGATCCAGCTGATGTCTTCCTCGGTCGTCATCCAATCCCGGTCGTCGAAGCGCGACAGATCGAACGGGTTGGAATATTCGCGCAGGGTCTTTTCCCCGATGGGGTTGAAGAAGACGTCGAAATAGGAGGCCATCAGCTCGCGGATCGTCCGGTAGACCGGCTCCCGGAAGCGAAGCACGGTGTAATTGGACTTGGCCACACAGCCCCAGGCGCCGTTCTCGCGGAAGACGGCCAGGACATGGTCGTCGTCGTTGTGCGAGCGCATGTCGACAAGGAGCGGCCGGTGGCCGTGGAAGCGGAGGGCGGCCGCGGCGAACATCGCCCCCTCGAAGCAGTTGGCCTTGCGCTCCCGCAGGACGCGGCGGGGCGAGGCCGTGCCGGGCTCGGGATCGTAGGCGATCCCGTTCAACCAGTCCTGGATTCTAAGCGGGGCGTTCAGCCGCGCCAGCTGCGAGCCTTCGGCGGCGGTCCACACGGCCGGTCCCGGCTCCAGTTTCGGTTGCGTCATGGTCTCGCTCCGCGCTTCGGGAAGCAGGCTCAATTCCGGGGCGGCTCGGCGCTCCAGACGAGCTTCCCGTCCGGGTCGGCGAAACGGGCCTGAAAGCCGAACCCGCCGGCTCCCTGCAGGATCTTGAGCAGGACTTTGTTCCAGCCTTTCTTCAGCCGTACCGCGACCTTGTCTTGATCCGTGGTCACGGCCCGGTAAGCCGGGTTCGTGTGGCGGAGCTCGTCGTTGATCCAGACCCTCACGCCGTCGTCGCTTCCGAGCAACAAATACGCGGCCATGTCTTCCGGCGCCCGGACCCAGCCCACGGCGTAGACCACGACCTGCTCGTTCGGGTGGATGATCTGATTCAGATCGGCGAATCCATTGGCCCCGATTTTGAGCTTTTTCCAGCCGGCCGGCTTCCCGCCTTTGCCGGCGTATGAGGCGGTCAAGTCGATTTCGTTCTCCGGCGGGAAGACGGTTGTCAACGAATCCATGTCGGGGGCGTCGAAAGGCCCGGACAGGTTCCACTCGGTCAGGAATTTCCGTTCGGTCGGGGCCAGACGATAGCCGATCAGCCCGATCTCCGATCCGGCAGCGGCGTCGTCCCGGCCCGACACCTGGAGCGTCAGGCTGGCTTGGCCTGGCTCGAGCCGCAAGCCCTTGAGCGGCAGGATCGCGAATTCCCTTTCCGCCGCATAGCCTTTGAAGACGGCAGGCGATATCTTGAGCCGGACCGCGCCGCTGACGCAGCCGGCCACTTCAAAATCGCCCATGGCCGGGCCCTTAAGAAGATAGAGGTCGAGGTCATAGGCCTCGGCGATCTCGACGCCGAAGACCAGCTCGACTTGGGTCCCCGGTCCGGCGCCGTCCGTAGAAAGCACCGGGCACCTGTCGCCCGTCGGGCCGTAATAGGCCGTCAGGGTGGAAAGAAGCTTGGCCGATTTGAGCTTGACCGTTCCGCCCGCGTCCTCGTAGACGGCGGAGTCCGTTCCCGCGGCTTTGCGCCAGGTGGGAAGCACGAAATTGTCCGGAGGTTCCAGGGCGAACGGCAGGCGAACCGCCGCCGCGGGGAGGGCGGGAAAGGCCTTGTGGGGCTCGGCTTGGTACCAGTAGGCCGTCGACGAATCGAAATCGGCGCGGTCGTTGGCGTGGCCGTGCTCGATGGTTACCCGGATCGACTTTTTGAACGCGACGGGATCGGGAATGTGAAACCGATACACTGTGGCCTTGGAGCCGGCCTGGAAATCCTCTTCCTGCAGGGGACATCCGTAGAAGAGACCCTGCGATTCGCGCATGCCCCAGGCGTCGGAGAAATAGTCTTCGGAGCCCGTCCCGTGTAGCGACGGGGACGCCTCTCCGTCCACAAAGATCATGTCGTCGCCTTCGCCCCACCAGCCCATGCCGCGCTGCAGGACGCTCAGGTTGCAGCCGACGTAGTGGCCGCGGCCCTCGGCGTCCAGGATGAGATAGTTGCTCCCGGGCTGGGGCGGAAATTCCTGGCGGTACTGGGCGTGGAAGGTAGGCGTCCCCTCCGGCAGGGAGGGGAGGGTGCGGTAGTCGACGTAATAATAGAAGGCGGGGACTTCGCCGCGGCCTTCGTTGGTTACCGTGATGCGTGCCGACTTGGCGTAGGGCATATACCAGTAGCAGTTACGCGCCCGGCCTTCGGATGTGTTCGTGATGGGCAGGGAGGCGAGGTTGCGGTTGAGTCCGTGGCCGACGCCGAAGAAGTCGCCGATCGGCGCTTCGACCGAGGGAGCGGTCTCGCCGTCCCAGTACATGCGCAGGACCAGCTTGCGGCCGTAAAACGCCTCCGCGGCGATGGTCACCCAGATGTGGTGGATCGCGCCGGGGCCTTTGATGTCGGCCAGCACGGCCGTGTCGCCCGGCGGAATGGTCAGGGAGTCTTTATTCCCTCCGCTCCGGTCGTAGGAGGAGACGCGGGCCGATGTGAAATCCTGCGGGCGCCCCAGGCCCCGCAGGAGATCCTGGGCGGCCGGGGCGACGGCGGCGACGGCCATGATCGCAAGCACGACGGCGGTTCGCAGAACGGCTTTCTTCAGGCGGATCGACATGGGTGGCCCTCCTCTCTTCTTCGGCTTTCGGCTGCGCGGCCTATTTTACCCGAATCATACGTTCGCGACGCCGAAATCCCGATTTTTAAATCGGGGTCATAAGCGCCGCTCAGTATTAACCCTGTTAATACCCCTGGCTTCAGCCCGCCCTCATCCGCTTCGCGGCTGAGGGCTGCAACCCCGTCGTCGAACCGCCTGGGCGGAAGCCGAGCCCGGGGTATCGAGCGGGTTTATTCGCCGGGCGGCCAAGCCGTATGGATGAGGCTTTCGGCGGCGACGACGCGCACGGCCTCGGGACGGATTCCAAGCGGATAGGCCTGGATGGCGGCGATTTCCTCCGCCGCGCCCCCGCCGGCGGAGCGAGCCGCCTCCGGAAGGGAAGCCGCCGCTCCGCTCAATAGCCCGTCCCGCAAAGCGGAAGCGTCTTTTGCGACGATGGCGAGAAAGAAAGCCTCGGGGTCGACGTATTTTCGAACCGCGGCCCGGATGTCGCCGGCCGAGAGCCGGGGCAGAATCCGTCGGGCCTCCTCCAACACATCCGCGCGCACGAGGATCCCGGCTTCCATGCGACGGGCCAGCCGGTCCCCGAGAGTCCGGCTCCGCAGGCTGAGCGAATGAAGGAGATAGTCCCGGACGAGGTCGAAGCGTTCTTCGGGCAGGCCTTCTTCGGCCAGGAGGCGAAGCTCGCGCGCGGCCTGACGGACCAGGAAAAGCGCCGCGGATTGATCGGCCGGATGCAGGCGGATCGCGAAGCAGCAGCCGCGGCGCGGCAAAGCGGACGCCGAGGTCGCCTCGCAGTCGAGGCCGGAAGATCCGACCGACGCCGTCCCGAGCCGGCCCAGCCGCGAAGCGGGGAACCCGGGCTCTCCGAGATGGGCCGCGGCCACCCAAAGGGCGAAGAAGTCCTCGTCGGCCGCAGTCAGGGAAACCGGGATCCCCATCGCGATCGTTGCGCCGTCGGCCGGACGCTCGGCCAGGACGGCTTCGATGCCGCGGGGCCGATGCGGCGGGGGGAGCACCAGGCGCGGCGTGAACGTGACCGGAAGCCTGAGGAAGTCCGATTTGACGCTCTCGGGCGATCCTGTCGGATAGCCCCCGGCCAGCCCGATGGCGATGTTGCCCCGGACGAAATGCTCCAGGTAAAAGGCTTTGGCTTCGTCGATCGTGAGCGAAGCCACTGATTCCAGGGTCCCGTCCTCGGCGTGGCCGTACGGCTGGCCGGCATAGATCATCCGGTCGAGGATCTCTCCGGCTAGCGTCTCGTCTTCTCCTCCGGCCAGGGATTCGCGCAGCGCGTCGAGCTGGGACGCCTTCAGCCGTTCGAAATCGTTCTCCCGAAAGCCCGGTTCGAGCAGGAGTTCACTTAAAACCGAGTAGAAGGCGGCCCAATCCTCACGGCGGACGGTGGCCGAGAAGGCCGACATTTCCTTGTCGATATCGAGGCGAATCCCAGCGCCCACGGGGGCCAAGGCGGCGGCGATCTCTTCCGGACCGCGGGATCGGCTGCCGCCTTCGAGGAGGAGGCGCCAGGTCAATCGGCAGAGGCCCTCCTTGCCGGCGGGATCGACGGCCGAGCCGACCTTGACGAGGACGCGGACGGCGACCAGGGGGCTTCCATCAAACGGCAGCAGCTCGAGCCGGAGCGATTGGGGATCATCCCTCCGGCAGCCGGTCAGCCCGAGGAGGAGCCCGAGAAGTGCGCAGGCGAAAGCCGGGGCGAATAGGCGGCGGCTCATCGGCGGCTTTCCTTCGCCGCCGGCTCCTGCGGGGCGGCCGGCTCGGGCGGCGGCCCAAGCGCCAGGGTCGCGGTCGTTGCGGTCTTGAGATATCGGCGTGCGGCTTCGCGCAGCTCGGCCGGGCTGATCCGCTCATACAGACCGTTTATCCGGCCGAGGCTTTCGGAGTCGCCGGTCAGGGCGATGAATCGGGATAAGACGGCGGCCCGACCTTCCGTCGTTTCCATCGCCAGCTGCAGGGCGTTTCGCCGGCCGGCCTTGGCGGCCGTTAAAGCCTGCGGCGGGACGAGCTCGGTCTTGAGGCGCTCGATTTCGGCCAGAATCGCCTTCTCGATTTGCGCCAGGTCCGTCTCGGCCGCGGCGGAGGCATTCACGATCAGAAGATACGGGTCCCGGCGATCGGCGGCCGCGGCCTCGAGGGTCAGGCACAGCTTCTCCCGGCGGACGATTCGATCGTAAAGCGGCGATGACGACGAGAAGGCAACGGAGGCCAATAGGTCGAGCGCCGCTTTGTCGGGCGCCTGATCCGAGAACGCGGGAACGCGGAAGCCGATTGACAGGCGGGCTCTGGTCGGAACATCCCAGGCGACCCGGACCCGTCGGGGTTTGTCCGGGAGCGGCTCGGCGGGAACCGTGAACTCGAAGTTCGATTTCTCCCAGCTGCCGTAGTATTTCCGGGCCAGCTCCAAGAGGCGTCCGGGCGCCACGTCGCCGGCGGCCAGGAGGACGACGTTGTCGGGGGCGTAGGCCCGCTTTTTGAACTGTTGGCCGGCGGCGATTCTCTCGGGCAGGGACGACATCTCGGACCGGGTTCCGAAAAGCGGGCGGCCGTAAGGATGGGCCGCGAACGCCGTTCGGCGGAGGGCTTCCTCCAACCGGGCCTCCGGTCCGCCGGCGGCTTTGACCGCCGCTTCTTCGGCCAAGGCGGCGGCTTCCGACGGCAGCGTCTCGGCGTCGATCTCGAGATTGACGATCCGATCGGCCTCACTCCGGACGACACTTTCCAGATTTTCCCGGCCGCCGAAGACGATCGTTCTGACCGTGGCGTCGTCCGCGACGAATCCCGCCGTCCGGGCTCCCAGCCGGACCAGGAGCTCGGCATCGAAGGCGCGGGGGGAGCGCAAGGGGCCTCGGGCTGTCAAGCGCTCCAGAAGGCGGGCCAAGCCCTCGCTGCCTGGGTCCGTCTCGTTGCGCCCGCCCGCCCGGATGATCGTGGCGAAGACGACGACGTTGGGATCGTCGAGCGGCAGCGATACGACCTTGAGGCCGTTATCGAGCTGATCGACATGGAGAGACGGGGTGAGGAGATCGGAACTGTTCGCCCGGGCCGAAGGGAAGAGGGCGGAAGCGAGCCCCAGGAGCGCGGCCAGGGCCGGGCCGGCGGCGCGCCGGAGAGGGCGTCGGCTCATTCCGAGAGGTACGTCAGCCACTTCTCGTAGCGAGGATGACGGCCGCGGACGAGATCGAGATAGGTCGATCGGATCCGGCCGCAGACCTCTCCGGCCTGGCCCGTCCCGATGGCCTCGGCGGGCCGCGGCGTTCCGCCGTTGGAGCCGTCGGTCAGCCGGACGATGGGCACGACCTCGACCGCCGTCCCGGTGAAGAAGGCCTCGTCCGCGCCGATGAGCTCGTCCTTCATGATCGGGCCGATCGCGGTCTTGTATCCGAGATCGGCCGCAATTTCGAGCACGCTCGTGCGGGTGATTCCTTCGAGGATGGACTCTTGCCGGGAGTTGGTCTTGACCACCCCGTCCTTGACGACGAAGATGTTTTCGCCGGGACCCTCGGCGATGCGGCCCTCGAGGTTCAGGAAGACGGCCTCGTCGCAACCCCTGTCGCGGGCTTCCAGCCCGCAGATCGTCGATTGGACGTAGGTCCCGCCCAGCTTGGCCTTCATGTCGAGCTGGCTGTGATGGACCCGCCGCCAAGGCAGGAGGTATACGGAAACGCCCGCCGCGGCTTTCTCCCCCAGGTAGGCGCCCCATTCCCAGGCGGCGATGACGAGCTCGACCGGCGAGGCTTTGGGAACGAGCCCGAGGTTGCCATAGGAATAAAAGAGCAGCGGCCGAATGTAACAGGATTCCAAGCCATTTTGCCGGATCGTGGCTTTGACGTGAGCGATGATCTCGTCCTTGCCGTAGGGCGGCTTCATCTTGATCACGGAGGCCGAGTAGAGGAAACGGTCGATGTGTTCGGGCAGCCGGAAAACGGCGGTCCCTTTGGCCGTGGGATAGGCCCGGATCCCCTCGAAAACCGACGTCCCGTAGTGCAGGGCGTGGGTCATGGAGTGAAGCGTGAGCTCCGACCAGTCGTGGAATTTCCCCTGGTACCAAATCGCTTTGGCCTTGGGGAATTGGCTCGTGTCTAGCATCGGGGACTCCTTCGGCTCGATCGCGGTCGGCGGCGCAGGAGAAGGGGTATCTGTACCATAAGCGGCCCTAAAAAGGAAGGAGGGCTCGGGCGATGGGGGTTCGCTCTGGCGGAAATTTTTACGCCGTGGCGTCTCGTTTTTCTCGGCGGCTCGGAACTCGCGTCCCGCATCGATTTAACGGTCTTGGTACGGTCCGCTCAGACATCCTCGCCGTCCGTCCTCTTTCCGGGACGGATTCCCTCAAAAAACGAGAACACGCAGCGAAATTTCCGCCCTCGCGACGACAAGCGAGGCGCCTGTCGTTACGAGGACTGCGAAGCGACCGCATCGGCGCTCACCCCCATCGCCTTCGCCCTGGCCGAAAATTCGCGCTTTCCTAAAAAGCCGATCAAGAGAATAGGTTTTATGGATCTCTTCCATTCAGTGCGGGTTGGTAAGGCGGAACGGTGTTCGGCCAACGGCGAAACCGCGCGGGTTTAGGCTTTTTTGCGAACCTCTTCGAGGGAACCCAACCCTCGCGGGGACGCTCGAAGCGATGTCCCTACGAGGACTGCGAAGCGCTGCGGGCGCCGAGGGATGTTTGAGCACGCAACCATCATTGGCAACGAGACTGAGTGGGAGGTCGTGCAAGACCGAGAGATCGAGTATGCGGAGTTCCGCAGGCGCCGAGAAGAGAAGCGCAAAAAAGGCGTGAAAAACCCGCGCCGCCGGGCCGAATTCCGTGACGCAGGCCACACAGAATGGAAGAGAACCGGTTTTATTATCCCTTGGATGTCGGCGCGGGTTCGAAATACGCGTTGCCCGAGTGTGCGACCTTACGGATCGCCCCGGCCACGGTCAGGCGCCGGGTCAGGGCCAGGACTTCCTCCACAACCAGGCCGAGCGACTGGGACAGGTCCCCGGCGGTCATGGGCCGGCGCTTCAGGGCGGCCAAAATGGCGGCCGAAGCGTCCGGGGCGGGGACAGGCTGCTTCTCGCGGGAGAAATCGGCGATGATCTCGGCCGTCGGCCCTAGGAAGATCCGCACGCGCTCGAGCTCGGCCGCCGTTAGGGGGCGGGCGCTCTTCTCGGCCGGGGGGCGAACGACGGTGTTGATCTGGACGCGGTCCGGCCGGATGCGTTCGATCGCCGCCCGCAGCCGGCGCAGATGGGCCGGCCCGTCGTTGATCCCTCGGACCAGCATGACTTCGAGCCAGATCCGGCCTTTGAAGCGGCGGCGAAACCGGACCAGCCCGTCGATGATCTTCTCAGCCGTCAACCCGGCATGCGGGCGGTTGACCTTGGCGAAGATGCGGTCGGTGACGGCGTCCAGGGACGGTACGACGATGTCGGCTTGGACGAGGTCGCGGCCGTTGCGCCGTCCGGCCAGGGTGGAGGAATTGGTCAAAACGACCACTTTGACGTCGGTCATCCTTTTTATACCCGCGATGATGCGGCCGATTCCCGCATGGAGGGTCGGCTCCCCCGAGCCGGAGAAGGTGATTGCGTCGATCCTCGCTCCCGAGGCCAGGGCGCCGCGGATCTGGGCCAGCACGGCCCGGACCGGGACATATTCCCGCCGGCGGTCCGTCGTCCGGCCATAGGCGCCGAGCTGACAGTAAATGCAGTCCATGGAGCAGGTCTTGAAGGGCAGGATATCAAGACCGAGCGAGTACCCCAAGCGGCGCGAGGGGACTGGCCCGTAGATGAGGGCTTTCGGCGGTTCGCCTTTCATGTATAATATCGTATCAAAAAAGGCAGGATACGACTAATGAAGCGAATGAGCGATAAGGAAGCCGCCGCCGGGCTGGATGCCCGGCTCCCGGTCATCGAGACATTTCCCAACCAGTTCCCCGACTACGAGATCCGGATCGAGATTCCGGAGTTCACCTCGGTCTGCCCCAAGACGGGACAGCCCGACTTCGGTACCATCACCATCCGCTACATCCCCCGGGCCCGCTGCCTGGAGCTCAAGTCGCTCAAGGAATACGTTCTGGCCTACCGCAACTTGGGGATTTTCTATGAGAACGCCGTCAACCGTATCCTGGAGGATGTGGTCAAGGCCTGCCGCCCCGTGCGGGCCGCGGTGACGGGCGAGTTCAGCCCCCGGGGCGGGATCATGAGCGTCGTCGAGGCCCGGCATCCCCGGTCCCGTCGTCTGGCCGGAGAATAATCCGGCGCCCGCGGCTTCCCTTCGGACCCTCTTCATGGCTTTCAAGGACGGCGGACGATTCGGCCTCAGCGACCTGCTGATGGTCTTTGCCGTCATCTTCTGGGGGGCCAACTTCTCCTTCATCAAGATCGCCCTGCGCGAGATGACGCCCGACGGATTCAACGGCTGGCGTCTTCTGCTGACGGCGGTTCTTCTGCTCGCCGTCCTAGCTGCATCGGGGGAGGGCTTCCGCGTCCGGCGGCGGGACCTCGCGGGCCTGGCGGCGCTTGGGATCGCCGGCAATGCGATCTATCAGGCCATCTTCATCCACGGCATGCACGGCACGACGGCCTCGATTTCTTCGTTGATTCTCTCGACCTCGCCCATATTCGTGGCCCTCATCAGCGCGGTGTTCCGCATCGAGCGCATCCCGCCGATTTCCTGGGCGGGCATTCTGCTCTCCTTCGCCGGGCTGTATCTGGTCATCGCTCTCCAGGACGGCGGGCTTCGACTATCGCCCGCGGGCCTCGCCGGTGACGGCCTGATCCTCTTGGGGACGGTGATCTGGGCGTCCTGCACCGTCTTTGCCAAGCCTTTCTTGAGTCGGATGTCGCCGCTGAAGTTTTCGGCCTTGACGGTTGCGATCGGGGCGCTGGCCTATATGCCCATGACCCTGCCGGACATGGTGGCGGTCGATTTTGCCGGCGTCTCCTGGAAGGCCTGGGGCTCGCTTGTCTTCTCCGCCGTCTTCGCCCTCGTCCTCGGCTACATCGTCTGGTACTACTCGGTTCGGCGGATCGGGAACGCCCGGACCGCCGTCTACAACAACGTCACGCCTCTCTTCACGGCGATCTTTGCCGCCTTGCTCCTGGGCGAACGGTTGCGGCCGATCCAGGCCGCCGGCGCGGCCGTCGTCCTGGTCGGCGTCTGGTTGACCCGCTCGGGGCGCAGAACATCCGTCGCCCCGGAAGCCTAAGCGGAAATCCGGCACTTACGGTCTATCTATCGATTCGAGAGTCGTTTTTCCTAAGGATACGATGAAAGGCAAACGGATAAGGCTTCCTTGGAGGGGTGGCAGCCCTAATCGGTGAAGCCGATTAGAGCATTGGAGGGGAACCCGGGTCAAGGGTGCCCCTCCAAGGGGATCCGTTGCCTTCGGACCCGTCTTTGGGCAAAATGGGGGCCATGAGCGAACCTGCCGCCGGCCGCCGCCAAAAGTTGCCGTGGCCCGTCGCGGCCGGCGCCGTTTTCGCCTTCCTTTTCTGCGCCGCCTACAACATCCTGATCTTCGACCGCGTCCCGCACATCCACGACGAGACCGTTTATCTCTTCCAGGCCCGGATCTTCCTGGGCGGCGGCGTCACGGCGCCTTTGCCCCCCGTTCCCGAGGCCTTCGACTTTCCGCATGTCGTCAATGTCGGCCGCTGGTACACGATCTACCCGCCCGGCTTCCCTTTCCTGCTGGCGCTGGGCCTGTTGGTCGGAGCGCCGTGGCTCGTCAATCCCATCCTGGCCGCTTTCGCCGTCCTGTTGTTCTATTGGCTGGGGACCGAGATCTACGACCGCCGGACGGGTGTTCTCGCCTCTATTCTCGGTGCGCTGTCCATCTGGCTCCTGTTGATGTCTTCGACCATGATGTCGCATACCGCCAGCATGGTCTTCAACGCCGTCTTCCTGCTTTTCTTCTTCCGCTCGCTGCGGGCCCCGACTTTCCGGAACGGTCTGGCGGCGGGGGCGAGCCTGGGCTTAGCTTTCCTCATCCGGCCTTACAACGCCGCCGTCTTCGCCCTGCCCTTCCTGATTGTCCTAGCCGTGCGAACCCTGGCCCGCCTCAAGCTCCGCTGGAAAAACGCCCTGGCCCTGGCCTTGGCCGGAATCCTCGCGCTGGGCATCTTTCTCGCTTACAACGCCGCTACGACCGGCGATCCGCTGAAGCCGGGATACATCGCCCGCTATGGGCAGGCGTATTCGGTGATCTTCGGCCGGGCGGCCACCCTCGATTATGATTTCACCCCCCTCGTCGCCGCCATCCAGATCGGCGAGAACATGGCGGCCATCAACAAGGATTTATTCGGCTGGCCGCTGACCTCGCTTTGGCTCCTGCCGTTCGCGCTGTGGGCGTTCCGGCGCAGGAAGGAGGAGCGCGGGCGGGACTTGCTTCTCTTGGCCGGGTTCCTATCCATGGTCGTCGGCTTTTTCTTTTTCTGGGGGGCCTTCGTCGTCCTCGGCGCCCGGATGTTCTTCGACGCCCTGCCCTTGCTTGTCCTTCTCAGCGCCAAGGGTTTGCGCCGGGCTCCGGAGCTGCTCGCCGCCCGAACGCGCCGCTTCGGCGAAGACCGGTGGAGGAAAGCGCTCGCCGTCGTCCTGGCCGTCTTCTCCCTCTACGCCTTCGCCTTCCGCTTCCCGCGCTGGGTCGCCCCGTCCTGGACCGAGTGGTTCTACGAGCGCTACGACCAGAACATGTGCGGCTCTTCGGCCTGGATTCACAACGCCCTGGCTCCGCTCGGCCTGCGCAACGCCGTCGTCGTCATGAAGCTTCTCTATGCCCCGTTGACCGGATTCCCCACCGGGTGGTGGGGCTCGGGATTCCTCTACGACACGCCGCGCTTGGATGGCGACGTCCTCTTCGCCAACGACCGCGGTGACGCGACGACGCTTGGGTTGATGCAGGCCTACCCCGGGCGAGCCTTCTATGCCTATGTCGGGACTTTGGAGAAGGGGCTGCTTGTGCCGCTGAGCCAGGAGGTGGGGGCGGTGCGCCGGGGCCGGCCGATCGTTCCGCCGGTTCGGCCGCGCCGCTCGGTCGAGCTTTTAGCCGAGCCCGAGTCCCTATTTAAGATGTATGGGCCTGGGTTCCGCGCCTTTGTCGAGGACGTGCTGCGCGGCGACGGCTGGGTTGCGACGGACGTCGAGAGCCTGCGGACAGAGGGGCTGCGGCTTCTCGAGGCGCGGAACTTCCGCAAGGCCGCTTATTCGCTCGAGGCCGCCCTGCAGCTCGAAAAAAATCCCAAGGTCCGCTGGCCGATGCTCGTCTCGCTCGGCCAGTGCTACATGAAGACGGGCCAGACGGCCGAAGCTAAAAGAATCATGGCCAAGTTCGAGGAATCCGACTTCAAGGGCCGGCGGCTGTTTTTCATCCTGCCCGACCGAGGATTTTAGGTTCTTCTTCCGATTCCGGGAATAGCGATTCGAAGTGTCGGCCCGGCGGCTTCGGGCTCGACTCGCCTTTTCCCACAGCTCTCCTCAGCGCCTCGGAACTCCGCATTCCAGATCTCCCGGTCTTGTAGACCGCCCACTCCGTTTCGACTCCGTCAGAATGTCGCGTGCTCAAACAGCCCTCGGCGCCTGCAAGGCAGGTACCCTCAGAGAGCTGTGGAAAAAGGCGCCGCCCTCGCGATCTCGCCGTTGGCCGGCACATCGGATCGCTTGGCATTCCCGGAATCGGGCGAAAATACTATTTAGGGCAGGCGCAGTATTTTGTGGAGCTGGACGCCCAGCCGGATGTTGGGCAGGCCGGCTTTGGCCGCCTGCTCCAATAATCCAAGTGTCTTGACCAAGCTGCGGCGGGTGTTGGATTCGAGCTGGAGCCGGAGCGGGACGGCGGCTGGGAACGCGGTCCGGACCCGCCGCACGGCTGCTTCGGTCAATTCGTCCGAGACGACGAGCTTCACTTCGGAAGCTTTCTTCAAATAGAAGGGACGGACGGCATATCCCGGCGGCTTGGGCGAGACCGTCAGCCAATCGACCTTGACCCGGCGATCGATCCGCCCGTTGGTTTCGACTTGGATTTGAACGCCCTCGGCTTTCAACCTGCGGATGAGCGGTCCGACATCCTGCCGCAGGGGCTCGCCGCCCGTGAGGCAGACCCACGAAGCGCCGGACCGGCCGCGGAGCCGCAGGACCTCGGCCGCAACGGCTTCGATCGAGGCGCTTCTCCCGCCGGCCCAGGCCCAGCGGGTATCGCAAAAGGAGCAGCGCAGGTTGCACCCGGCCAGCCGCACGAAGATCGTCGGCTCACCCTGACGGGCGCCCTCGCCCTGGAGGGAGGCGAAGATCTCAGCGATCTTCAGTGTAAGTGGCCGAGGCATCCTCGGACTCCCAGACGGTCACCGCCTTGACGGCGAAGAAGGGCTTGAGGTCCTGGAAGAACCGCCGGGCCAGGTTCTCGGCCGATGGGTTGAAGTCGTAGACCTCGTTGAGAAGCTTGTGGTCCGGCAGGACCGCGGCCAGCTTCTCCTTGATCAGGACGAAGTCGATGCCCAGCCCCGTGGCGTCGAGCTCGGCGGCTTCGATCCGGACCTCGACCTGAAAGGTGTGGCCGTGGATTTTCTCGCACTTGCCGTGGTATTCGCGAAGGTAATGGGCGGCCGAGAAGCGGTCGCGGACGTTGAGAATCCAGCTCATCGAATCCCTCCCCGGCTGCCCCGCAGCCTGACGATCAGCGGGTCTTCCAACCCCGCCTCGCGGAAAGCCCGGGCCCGCAGCCGGCAGGCCGAGCACGTCCCGCACGGGGCCTCGCCGCCGCGGTAGCACGACACCGAGCGCGAATAGTCGGCCCCCAGGCCGAGCCCGATCCGGACGATCTCGGCCTTGGTCTTATGGATGAACGGGGCTGTGATCCGGATCCGCGGGCCTCCGAAAGCGGCCTTGGTGCCGAGGTTGACGGCGCGTTCCATGGCCCGGACGAAAGCCGGCCGGGTGTCGGGATAGTCGGGCGAGTCGATGATGTTGAACCCGGTCACGATCTCATGCGCTCCGTTTTTTTCGGCCCAGGCCGCGGCGAGGGCTAGGAAGATCCCGTTTCTGAACGGGACATAGGTCGACGGGGGACCGGAGGCCGAATGGGCGAATCGCTTCACGGACGGGATGGGAATGGCGGAGTCGGTAAGGGCCGAGCCGCCGATCCGGGCCAAGTCGACCTTGAGGGCCGTCAGCGGGACACCCGACCGGCGAGCGGTCTGGCGGGCCATCTTGATCTCGACCCGATGCCGCTGGCCGTAATCGAAGGTCAAGGCGTGCACCGAGCGCCGCTTGGCCAAGGCCCAGGCCAAAGCCGTCGTGGAGTCGAGCCCGCCGGAGAGCAGCACCGCTGTTTCGATCATGGCGCCTGCATAATAGTGCAAAATTTCGTTCTTTTCCAATCCGAACTAGAGAAATCGATCGTTTTTAGAAAGGGATATTGATCGGGGCGAAGGGTATGGGGGGAAAAACCCACGGGCTTTGCAGCCCTAAGCTTCAGCTTAGGGTCGGCGAGGAAGCGGGGACTGCCTTGGAGGGGGAACCATTGGCGGGTTCCCCCTCCAACGCCAAGGGCTGCCTCCCCCTTAAGGTTGTCTTTTCCAATGACTTTCCGATTCCCTTGTTTTGGTCAGGGGCCGGGAGCGACTGAGCCGGCGGAGCGAACGCGCTCGCTGGGCGCGTGAGCGTGTTTTGCCCCCCGTACCCTGAGCCTTTCTTGACATAAATGGGGGGGCGATGCTACGCTACGCGCTTGACGATTAGGATCATCGCGCGCATAAGACATGGACGCTTCAAGTCGAACCGACCCTGACGCGCCCTCGGCCTTTGTCCACGCCGACGACATCCCCCTTGACGCCCGCCCGGGCCTCCGAACGATGACGCTGCGCGACGATCGGCTGGATTTCGCCGGCTTCGGCGACGAGGCTTCCTCGTGCCGCCGTCGGCGGGCCCGCCTCCGCCTCATCGATCAGGGCCGCTTCGGGGGCTCCGAGCTGGAATGGCTGGCCGAGGCTGGGATTGAAATCCATACCTCGGACCGAATCGGCCGCAAGGCGGCCGAGATCATTCTCATCCGGTGCGCCGCCGAGCGGGGCAACGCCTTCACGGCGCTCTTTCAGCACGGACCGATCGACGGGCCCGGGCTCGAGACTCTGCGCGAGCTCGGCCGCAGCGGCGTCGACATCCACACGTCCAACGCCGCGGCGCCTCACGACATCGACGCCCTGTCCGAGCTGGCTTGGGATTGCGGCTCCGGCCGTGCCTACTTCGCCTACCAGCATCATGGACCGCTCGACTCCGGCCTCGAGACGCTGGCCGACCGGGGCGCCTGGATCCACTTGACGAACGCAAGCCTGGCCGCGCCCGATGACGTCGCGCTCGTTGCCGCTTGCTCTTCGGCGGCGCGTTCGCGCGGCGCCAAGATCATCCTCCACATCGAGACCCCTCCCGATCCGGCTTGGCTGGCGGATCTCGTCGCCGCCGGCGTCTTTCTTCTCTTTAAAACGCCGGCCTCGGATTATCGGTCGCCTCTGCGGCCGTATGAAAGGGCCGCGGCCCGCCGCCGCCTCGCCCCCCGCTCTTATTACCTGTTTCCCGACTACGTCCTTTGACATGTCGGGTTTCCGGACAGATCTACCGTTGGGGGGTTGGCGGAAGAGCTAACCCAACAAATTGTGTCTATTTTCGTAAATAGTATTGACATTTTATAGAATAGGTCTATATATAAGCATGAACTACGATAGGAATGTTCGAAGCGAAAGATTATAGACGTCGATGAACGAGCGAAAGGGACTCTTTTTCGTGCGGGAGCGGCGCCCGGTCAAATTCCGATGAAGATTGCGCTGCTCTTCAGCTCGAAAGCAGGTATGGCCGCCACGGTGAACCGTCGTCCCGACGACTCCGTCTGCGAAGACGACGAACCTCCACTCGACCATCTAGCCGAGTGCGATTCCGACGAAACCATCCAAGCCGTGGTTTCCGCCTTGCGCGCGCGGCACGACGTCGCCATGATTGAGGCCGACGAGGAGGCCTATCTCCGGCTGCGCGAGCTGCGCCCGGATATGGTCTTCAACATCGCCGAGCGGCTCTACGGCCCCAACCGCGAAGCCCACATCCCGGTCGTCTGCGAGATTCTGGGCTTGCCCTACACGGGGTCCGATCCGCTGACGCTCAGCCTGTGCCTGGACAAGTCGCGAGCTAAAGAGATTCTCTCCTACTACGGCATCCCCAACGCCCGCTTCTGGACGATCGAGCCGGGGCAGGCCGTCCCCTCGGACATCGCGCTGCCGGCCATCGTCAAGCCGCTCTTCGAAGGTTCGAGCAAGGGCATCAAGGACCGCAACGTCGTCCGGACCCGGGCCGAGCTCGAGGCCCTTGCGGCCGAAGTGACCGGCATCTATAAGCAGCCGGTCATCGTCGAACAGTTCCTGACCGGGCGCGAGTTCACCGTCGGCGTTTTGGGAACCTATCCGCGCGCCGAAATCCTGCCGATCGTGGAGATCGATTACCGCGACCTGCCGGCCGGGGCCAATCCGATCTATTCCTACGAAGCCAAGTGGATCTGGGACACGCCCGACAAGCCGCTGGACATCTTCAGCTGCCCGGCCGATATTCCCGCCGCCCTCAAGGCCCGCATCGAAGAAGTGATCACCGCGACCTGCCGCATCCTGCGGATCAAGGACTGGTGCCGGATCGACGTCCGCCTCGACGAGGCCGGCGTGCCGAACATCATCGAGGTCAACCCCCTGCCCGGCATCCTGCCCAACCCCGAAGAGAACTCCTGCCTGCCCAAGGCGGCCCGGACCGCCGGCTATGCCTACAATGACCTGATCCTCCGCGTCGTCGAAGAAGCCAAGGCCCGCTACGGGATGTGCTGACATGTCGGCCATGAAAGACAAGCGCATTCTGGTGGGCATCGCCTACAACGGCTACGACCCGCTGACGGGCCGCAAGGTCGACCGCCCCTCGGAGGAGTCCGTCGAGCAGACGGCCAAGGAAGTCCTGACGGCCGTCACCGAGCTGGGCTATTCGGCCTTCATCATCAGCCTGCAGAAGAGCTTCATGAACTTCCTGCAGCGGCTCAAGACGCTCAACGCCGACGTGGTCATCAACCTGTGCGAGGCCTTCCTCGGCCATCCCCAGCTCGAGGCCAACGTGGCGGCGGCCTTCGAGCTGCTCGGAGTGTCCTACACCGGCAACGACTCGCGCACCCTGGCCCTCTGCCTGAACAAGTTCAAGACCAAGGCCGTGCTCAAGTCGAGCAGCCTGCCGACGGCGCAGGCGGTGCTGATCGACGCGATCGACCAGAAGATCGACCTGCCCTTCCCGCTGATCGTCAAGCCCAACACCGAGGACGCCAGCCTGGGCATCCACCCCGACTCCGTGGTCCGGGACGAAGAGTCGCTGCGCAAGCAAGTGGCCCGGATCCTGGAGCTCTTCGAAGAGCCGGTGCTCGTCGAACAGTTCATCGAAGGCCGCGAATTCAATGTCGCCGTGATGGACGTCGACAAGCCGGAGGCCCTGCCCGTATCGGAGATCGATTTCACCGGCCTGCCCGAGGGCCAGCCGCCGATCTGCAGCTACGAGGCCAAGTGGCACACCGAGGACATCCTCTACCAGGCCACCCCGCCCGTCTGCCCGGCCGCCATCGACGAGGCTTTGAAGACGAAGCTCCAGGAAATGGCCGTCAAAGCCTTTCTGGCCTGCGAATGCCGGGACTACGCCCGGGTCGACTTCCGGGTCGACAAGAAGGGCCGGCCTTATGTCCTGGAGGTCAATCCCAACCCCGACATCAGCCTCAACGCGGGCTACGCCCGCGGGCTGGCCGCGGCCGGGATCGACTATAAGACTTTCTGGCGGAACATGATCGAGAAGGCCAAGGCCCGCAAGAGGATGTCATGATCCGCGCGGATTCGAATTTTTCTAAGATCGCCCGCATCCCCGGCGATTGCCGGTCGGGGGATGACCGGGTGATCGATCGCAAGCCGATTGGGTAAGGAGTCGGAGAATGGACGATTGGCGTCAGATTCAACGCAACAGCTTAAGGACGCCGGGCGAGATCGCGACCGCGTTCGACCTGGACATCGATGAGGTCCGCAAGATCGGCCGCCAGTTCAAGACTCTGATCACCCCGTATTACGCGGGGCTGATCAAGACCAAGGGCGATCCCCTCTACCGTCAGGTCGTCCCCGATCCGGCCGAACTGGCCGCCCACTCGGGGGTCGCCGACCCGCTGGCCGAGGATCACGATTCGCCCGTTCCCAGCATCGTCCACCGCTATCCCGACCGCTGCCTCTTCCTGGTCTCCCACAGCTGCGCCGCGTACTGCCGGTTCTGCACCCGCAAGCGCAAGGTCGGCGACGCATCCAAAATCAGCCCCCGCAACATCGAGAACGGGCTGGCCTACATCCGGGCTCACGACGAGATCCGCGACGTCATCGTCTCGGGCGGCGACCCGTTCATGTTGAGCGATTCGCGCCTGGAATGGATCCTGACCCAATTGCGGGCCATCCCCCATCTGGAAATCCTGCGCATCGGGACCCGCGTACCCTGCTTCCTGCCGCAGAGGGTGACCCCCAAGCTTGCGGCCATGCTGCGCAAGTTCCACCCGCTCTTCGTCAATGTCCACTTCAACCACCCCGACGAGCTGACGCCCGAGGCCAACCAGGCCCTGGGCCTGCTGGCCGACGCCGGCATCCCGCTGGGCTGCCAGACCGTCCTGCTCAAGGGCGTCAACGATGATCCGCTGGTCATGCGCCGGCTGATGCAGAAGCTGCTCATCGCCCGCGTCCGGCCGTACTACATCTACCAGACCGACTACGTCAGCGGGACCGAGCACCTGCGGACGACAGTGGAGAAGGGGCTCGAGATCATGGAAGCCCTGCGCGGCTGGACCTCCGGCCTGGGCGTGCCCTACTACTGTATCGACGCGCCCGGAGGCGGCGGCAAGATCCCCGTCCTGCCCAAGTACGTCCAGACGATCAGCGACGAGAAAGTGGTCATGCGGAACTTCGAGGGCGAGATCTTCACCTATCCGCAGCCGGCCAAGCCCCACTCCGAGCCCGAGAAGCGGGCTCCCAAGCGGGAGCGACGGCCTTCGATCAGCCCTTGCCAGGTTGGGCCTATCGTCCCGCCCATCGGCTGAGAATAAATATTCGGTTCTTTTCCGTTTTCGCGCGAGAATATCCTTGTTTGCGGGATTCCCGGTTTTCCTGTCGGTTCGGCCGGGGGATGGAATGATCGTGGATGACTTGCATTTCACCCAAATAGAACGACTTCCGTTAAATGCGGAAGGTTTGCCTTGCGTTCAATCGTGGCACGTATATTGCAGATATTATCCATAGTGAGAGCGCTAGCCCCGGACCCTGGAATATGAAAACCGCCATTGCCGTCCTGATTATTGTCGCCGTCATGGCTACGGTCCCGGCTTGGGGGCTTCAGGCGAACGCCGCGGCTCGAATCCTCGAAACCCCGCTCCCGGCCACCGTCCGCTCGCCGCTGGTCCTCCTCGATCTCTTCCCCGATCCTGCCCCCAAGCCCCGTACCAATGACGCGAGCCTTCGTCCCGACCAGTTATTGCGAGATCCGGGGCACCGCTATCTTTATCGCGGCCCGAAAGGCTCGGCGGTCGGCAACACCATGTTCGACGTCTCGTTGGCGGCCTGGGTCGGCCTCAGCCTGGCCGATTACCTGACGACGACCGCAGCCCTCAAATACCCTTCCCTGGCCGAAAGCAACCCGGTCTTTAAGCTGTTCGTCAACAGCCCCTTGGCCTTCGCCGCCGCGAAGATCGGGCTTACCGCCTTTTCTTATTGGGGGATCAAGCGCCTCTATAAACAAAACAAAGTTCTGGCCTGGATCCTGTCCACGGCCGCCAACTTTACGGTTTCCTTTGTCATAAACAACAACGCCCGGCTGATCAAAGAGGCCAAGGGCAGATGAGTGCCTTGGCGGGAAAAAAATTCGATCGCCGGCAGTGAAGCTTAAAACGAGCCGGCGTCGGAAAAGAATTGCTCTTGTTTCCGAGGCTGGTCAGCCGCGCGGGGAACCCGGCGCTTCGGCCGGCAACGGGGTCGATGCTTCGGCCAGGTACTTGGCTAATCCCATCTTTTTATAGAGCGCCAGAGCCTCCTCGTTAGTAAGGGCAGTCTTCCGGCGCAGGGATTCTAAAATCCGGATGATCGAGACCGGCACCTCCGCCGCCTGGCCGACTTCCTGCGGCTTGTCCTTAAAGAAGGCCACGGCGTCGAAGAGCACGGCGTTGGCCTCGCCGTAGGCGACGGGCTTGCGGGCGCCGAAGGTCTTGACCCAGCCCGGGCCGGCCAGGACGTCGTTGACGTGCGATTGGACAAGATAAGTGGCCCGGCCGATGAGCTTGAGGTTGGACGGGCTGACGCTGGTCATGGTGTTGCCCACGACCTTGCCCAGCTTGGCCATGACGGCCGTGGAGTGGGCGTTGAGGAGCATCTTGAGGGCCGTCTGGGCTCGGACGCCAAATGGATCATCGGAAGAATCGACGGTCAGCCGGATGGTGACGACGGATTGCTTCTTGGGATCGGGCTTGAGGAATGAAAGATCGGCCGCCGATACCGTCGTGGTTCCGGCCGCCGTCTGGACCAGGATGAGCCCCAGATCGCCGCCGTTGGCCAAGCCGAGCTGGAGGAAGCGGCGGGATGCCGAGTTAGGATTGAGTAGAGCGGCCGGCTCGGGGTCCACGAGCGCCAAGACGGCCAGGTCGCCGTGCTTGGGCGCCCGGCGGGCGGCGTTCGTCCCGGCGAATGAAAAATCGTAAAGGCCGGCCTGATCGTCGCCCGCCTTGGCCAGGCTGGCCAGGGCTTTATCCCGCAGGAACTCGTCCTCGATCTGCTGCTCGAACGGGACCTTATAAAGATCCGGCTTGAGGCCGCGGAAGGGGCGACCGAGGAAGGCCTTCCAGGCGGCTATAGCGTCGGGGGCGTCCGTCCAGACTTGGATCCAGCACTTGCGCTGGGCCTCGCGGACGGTGTCCAGCGGGTAGAGCCGGAAGGTGGGACTGCGTTCGGTGCTGTCGATGAAGACCGTGATCAAGCCTTTTTCGGCGAAATAGGTGGAGAAGCGGCCCTTCTCGTAGGTCGCCGCTTCCAGATCGGTCAGGCGGGCGATGGCCGGGGCCCGCTTCAGAAGCTCGGCTTGGATGGCCGCAAAGGCGCGCAAACGGGCAGCCAGGGTCGTCTCCTGGCGGAATCCGAGCCCCTCCATCTCCCGCTTGGACAGGAGCGGCCGCAGGAGCTTCTCGACCGCGGTCTCCAGGACCGAAGCGATGACGAAAGTCTCGATCGTCGTAGCTTGCATTCGGGTCGAGCCCGTGATGGCCTGCGGCCCGGTCGCCAGATTGATCTTGGTGATGCCGGGCTCCTCCAAAACCTTGCGGCTCCGTTCGAACGGGCGGAGCTTATCGTCAGGATTGTTGTAGACGAAATAGAGCCGCTTGCGGGCCGCCTCCGGCGTGTAGGCCGGGCCGGCTTTGGCCTGATCCAGGGCGCCCAGGACGGCGCCGATCACGGAGGAGGTCTCGCCGCCTTCGGTCACGGCGATGACGACGTCGTTCGGCAGGATCCCGCGGTCTTTCAATTGGAGGCGGCCGATGAGCTGGAGATCCTCGAAGCCTTCGAGCGAGCTGATCAGGGCCCGATCGGCCCCGGTCATCTCGCCGATCAGGGCTTCCTCGACGGCCGGGTCGAGACGGCTTCGGACCTTGGTCCAGAGGCTCGGCTCGGCCTTCAGCCGGCGCCAGAACGGCCGCCAGAAGCTGCTTTCCATCTGCTTGGCCAGGCGTCCCGTGGCCCCGCAGCCGTAGACGAAGATCTTGCGCCGCTCGGCCAAGGCCTTGCCGACCTCGGCCGCCAACTGGTCCAGGGCCTGTGGCTGGGCGGCCAGGGCCTCGAGTCGGGCCGTGACGTCGGCGTCCACCGACAGGAGCATGCGCAGCCCGGCCGCCGTGTCGGTGCGGATCTTCTCGCTGAGGGTCCAGGTCTTGGGGTGGCGCTGTTCGGTTAACAGAGTATGGAGCTGAAACTGGGTCTTGTTGACGACATAGTCGATCGACTCGGGCGAGGCGGCCAGGCCGAGAAAGCGCAAGAGCGGGCCGTCAGCGGGCGCCGGCGCGGGGATTTCCTGAGCGGGACCGGCCGCGGCGAAAAAGGCCAGCCCGGCGCCGACGAAACACGCCAGCGCTGCCCGGCGAACGCGGTGTTTCGTCCGGCTCGATCGATCATCCGTACTGGTGGGTGTCATCGAGGATGTCTCCTTCGCGCCAGGCGGTGGCCCAATCTTCGACCCGGAAGACGAGGAACCGGCCGTCGGCCGTGGAGCAGACGACCCGGTCGAGACCGGCGTTGATGATCATCTTCTTGCAGATATAGCAGGGGAAGGCATTGACCGGGGCTCCGCCGTCGGCTTCGCTGCCGAAGATGTACATGTCGCCGCCGAGGAGACTGACGCCCGCCCGGGCGGCGTTGATGATGGCGTTCTGCTCGGCGTGGACCGAGCGGCAGAGCTCGTAGCGCTGGCCGTGCGGGATGGCCAGCTTGTCGCGCAGGCAGAAGCCGTGCTCCAGGCTGTCCTTGGTCTTGCGCGGCGCCCCGACATAGCCGGTCGAGACGATCTGGTCGTCGCGGACGATGAGCGCGCCGAGCGAGCGGCGGAAGCAGGTGCTGCGGCGGGCGACCTCGCGGGCGATGCCCAGGTAGTACTCTCCCTTGCTAATGCGTTGCGGGGTCATAAGGCCTCCTTCAGGCGTCGCTTCAGATCCTCGATGGTGCCGTCGTTCATGATCCGGATGTCGGCCAGGGCGATGCAGGCGTCGAGCTGCTGGGCGGCCGGGTCCGAGCCCCGCTCCTCGTCTTCCTTGCGGAGGAAGGCCTCGAGGTCGAGCGCCGACTCGTCCCGGCCCCGCCGGCCGACCCGCTCGAAGCGGACGGCCGCGGGTGCGTCGAAGGCCAGCAGGATGAATCCTTCCTCCCGGCGCAGGACGGCCACTTCCGAAGGGTTGCGGATGCTGTCGATGACCGTCGGCCCCGTCGCCAGGAGGAGGACCCGGCGGGCCAGGACGTCGGGCCCGAAGGCGCGGCGCAGGGCGTTGCCGCGGGCGATCATCGCGTCGCGGGTCTCGGCGACGCCGTCCCGGCGGAGCTCCTGCCGGATGACGTCGGAGAGCGAGAGGTAGGCGTAGCCGCGCGAGCGGAGCCAGGCGGCGGCCTCGCCCTTGCCGGAGCCGTTGGTTCCGGTCAAGCCGATCAGGCGATGGTTCCGAATCATCGGCGCTCCCGCGACAAGACACCCTGGGCCTTGGCGTTCACGGGGCGGGCCTCAGCCGGCCGGGGCGGTGTCGCTCTTGCGGGACTTGCGGTCCTTGCGCTCCCGCCCGAACAGGAAAGCGACGGCGATGCTGATGATGTAGAGCAGCAGCATGGGCACGGCCAGGATCGTCTGGTTGACCATGTCGGGCGAGGGGGTGATGACGGCGGCGATGACGAAGACCGCCAGCACCGCGTACTTGAAGTTCTTGACCATCCACTTCGAGGTCACGAGGCCCATGCGGGCCAGGAAGAAGATCAGGGTGGGCATCTCGAAGACGAGGCCCACGCCGACCAGCATCTTGACGGTCAAGCCGAAAAATTCTTCGACCGTGATGACGGCCTTGAAGTCGGCTCCCATATCCAGGAAAAAGCGGCAGGCGAAGGGATAGGCGATGTAATAAGAGAAGGCCGCCCCGCCCAGGAAGAAGATCGAGGTGAAGAGAACGAAGGGGAAGACGTATTTCTTCTCCTTCTGGTACAAGCCGGGGGCGACGAACTTCCAGATCTGATAGAAGATGAACGGCGAGACGGCGAACAGGGCGGTGATGAACGAGACCTTGATGTAGAGCATGAAAGGCTCGGTCAGCTTGAGGAAGGCCATCGATTGGCCTTCGGGCAGGAACTGGGTCAGGGGACGGGCCAGGAACCGGTAGATTTCTTTGCTGAAGGCATAGGCCGGCAGAACGGCGACGAAGATCGAGATGAAAGAGAGAAACAGCCGCTTGCGGAGATCCTCGAGATGTTCGAGGAAGGTCATCTCGTCAGGTGATTTTTTTGCCTTCCTCATCCGTCGTCACGTCCTTGATGTCCTGGATGTCCTTCTGGATGTCCGCCTGGATGCTCTTGAAATCGTCGGCCCGGATCTGCTCCTCGAATCGATCCTTGATCTCCTCGGTCGATTTCTTGAACTCGCGAATCGCTTTGCCGACCGAGCGCCCGATCTCGGGGAGCTTTTTGGGGCCGAATACGAGCAGAGCGACGACCATGATGATCATCATCTCGGGCATACCGATGTTACCGAACATGTTTTTTCGCGCTCTCGGGGAGCCCGATGATGATAGTGCTTTGCGTCCCCCCGGTCAAGCCGAGGGATCGGCCCGCGTCTCTGGGCCGATCCCTCGGGGCCGCGTGATTCGAGGCCATCCGGACGGATGGTTATTTGACGATCTTGCCCAGGGGGTCGATCTCCACCCCGAGATTCTTGCCCTTGAGTTCGAGGGTAAGCTCGAACGACTTGATGCCGGCCTTAGTCAGGGTTTCAGCCTTGAGCACCTTGGCCCCGGCAAAGTCCTTGGCTAGGGTCTGCTTGACGGGCGCGGGTAGATTCTCGGGGGCGGTCGACTCTTCGATCTCGACGACCTTGCCGTCGGCCAAGTAGAGGAGGTCGCGGTTGAGCT